>DASYLQ010000349.1:0-4456 GCA_036009485.1 Janthinobacterium sp. | reverse complement strand
GCCGCCGGTCGCGCCGAATGCAATGCGCATCGCGCCGGAAAGCAGGCGTTCGCTGTTTTCAGTCCGTCGCCAACTGGCCGATCTCGACTATCAGGAAGTGGTCAATTTCAGCTTCGTCGACAGCGCCTGGGAAGCGGATTTCTCCGGCAATACCGATCCGATCAAGCTGCAAAACCCGATCGCCAGCCAGATGGGCGTGATGCGTTCCTCGCTGATCGGCAACCTGGTGGCGAACGTGCGCTATAACCTGAACCGCAAGATCGGCCGCGTCCGCCTGTTCGAGATCGGCGCCATCTTCAAGCGCAATGCGGCGGTGGAAAACGGCGCGCTCGCCGTGGCCGGTTACGAACAGCCGAAACGGGCCGCGGCGATCGCCTATGGCCCGCTGGCCGACGAGCAATGGGGCCTGGATACGCGCAATGTCGATTTTTTCGATGTCAAGGCGGACCTGGAAACCCTGTTCGCGCCGCAAGTGCTGCGCTTTACCAAGGTGGAGCATCCGGCCCTGCATCCGGGCCGCTCGGCGCAGGTCGAGTTGGAGGGGCGGGTCATCGGCTTCATCGGCGAACTGCATCCGCGCTGGATGCAGAAATACGACTTGCCGCAGGCGCCGGTATTGTTTGAAGTTGACGCAATTGCGTTACAGCAACGTTCTGTGCCAAAATACGAGGATATTTCCAAGTTTCCCGGCGCCAGCCGCGATCTGGCGCTGGTCGTCAAACAAGCTGTTCCGGCGCAGGATCTATTGGATGTTTTTGCAGCGGAAACACAAGCCAACGCTCAAGGCAGGATCGTGCAAGCCATTGTTTTATTTGATGAATATCGCGGCAAGGGTTTGCAGGAAGATGAAAAAAGCCTTGCTTTCCGCTTTAGCTTGCAAGATACTCAAAACACCTTGCAGGACGATGTCGTCGACGCCGTCATGACGGCGCTGGCTGATGCGGCCAAGCAAAAACTGGGCGCCAGGTTGCGTTCATAAGTATGGCAAAATCATGTGCTTCGCAAGTCAATTTAACAATTCAGGACACAATCGGGAATCCGGCCTTTGCCGGATTCGGGTGCTGATGGTTCAGCTGGGGTGCTTCAGCTGTGAATTTCAGCTGTGAATATAAGGCAGGGCAGGAAAATTAATAATAGCGACGTTGATTCCGCCGTACTTCAATCCGCATTGGCTGCCGATCTGCATCGCGCAATGCTGGTAGCCAAGGTACGCCAGGAAGCTGAAAAGGATTTGCCGACACTGACCAAGGCGGAATTGGCCGAGCTCTTGTTTGAGCAGGTCGGCTTGAACAAGCGCGAGGCGAAGGACATGGTCGAGACCTTCTTCGATGAAATCCGCAATGCGCTGGAACGCGGCGAAGCGGTCAAGCTGTCCGGCTTCGGCAACTTCCAGTTGCGCGACAAGCCGCAGCGGCCGGGCCGCAATCCGAAGACGGGAGAAGAGATTCCGATCACCGCGCGCCGCGTGGTCACCTTCCACGCCAGCCAGAAACTGAAGAGCATGGTCGAAGAGACCAATCCGCTGGCGCGCGCCGCCTGAGTGAGTTGTCATGAACGATCGCATCAGCAAGTCCGAGCTCATCGTGCTGCCGCCGATTCCAGCCAAGCGTTATTTCACGATTGGCGAAGTGAGCGATCTGTGCGGCGTAAAACCCCATGTCCTGCGTTACTGGGAACAGGAATTCACCCAGTTGAAGCCGGTCAAGCGGCGCGGCAACCGGCGCTATTACCAGCATCATGAAGTCTTGCTGATCCGCCGCATCCGCGAACTGTTGTACGAGCAGGGATTCACCATCAGCGGCGCCCGCAACAAGCTGGACCTGCGCAGCGCCGATGCCCTCGACCATGACGGGCACAACGGCGCTGCTCCGGCCATTCAGGCGGACGCCCCGCCGGAACTGGACCGGGGTATGATACGCAGCGAATTACTCGATATCCTGAAATTACTGAAGTAACACCGGTTCCTGGGATGGGAGGCGCGTCGTTGCCTCTTTGTCAGGGACGGGCTGCCGCCAATTTTTGCGGCTGCCGTTTCAGTCGGATGCTACAATATTAATCTTACGTCTCTATTAGTGAAAATGCATACGCTACTCCAGGACGGCGCTAGAGTCCCGGTCTTCTTTCCCATGCCAGGAAAAAATGAGGGGAAACAATGATACGCGTTGCCATTTGTGATGATCACCAAATTGTAAGAGCAGGCTTCAAACAGATTTTCTCGTCCTCGGACGACTTTAGTGTGGTGGCGGAAGCGGGTACGGGACGCGAAGCGCTCGATATCGCACGCCGCGAAATTTGCGATGTGTTGTTGCTGGACATAGCCATGCCGGACCAGAGCGGCATCGATACCTTGCGCACGATCCGCCAGGGCCAGCCGGACTTGCCGGTGCTGATACTCAGCGGTTATCCGGCCCAGCAATACGCGTTGAACCTGTTCAAGATGGGCGCCAACGGCTACCTGAACAAGGAATGCGAAGCGGATGAATTGATGACCGCGGTGCGCACGGTGTTCCAGGGCCGCCGCTATGTCAGTTCGACGGTGGGCGAATTGCTGGCGCAATCCTTCGACCGCGACCCGAACACGGCGCTGCACACGGAGTTGTCGGACCGCGAGTTCCAGGTATTCCTGCGCCTGGCGCGCGGCGCCACCGTATCCGATATCGGCGTCGCCCTGTCGTTGAGCATCAAGACGGTGAGCACCTATCGCACCCGCATCATGGAAAAAATGGGCCTGCAATCGAATAGCGACCTGACCTATTACGCCATGAAAAATAATTTGCTCGATTAAAGACGGGCGGCGCGGCCAAGCGCGGCACCATCCCGGCCAGCGCCGCTTCAGCGGCGTTTCCAACCCAGCCCTCCTGATCCGGCCGTCCGCTGGCGCTGCCGGATAATTGTGTCTGCACGGTAACATCGCAACTTCACTTTGTAAAGCAACAAATGAAGCCGGGGTCTATAATCGCTGGGCACCGCGGCATTTCGTCGGCGCAGAACCTTGCGAAGGACGCACACCAGGATGTATTTCACTGTCGAACCGGCACCTCAACACCGCCTGCCCATTTACAAGACTGTCCTGTGCGTGACGTGCGCGCTGATCCTGATCGTCAATGGAATCAGCCTGTTCCATAATCTGCAGTCGCTGAAGGGCGCCAATTTCCTGTTGAGCCAAACCGCGCGCGTGGCCGACCGCCTGCAATACCTGAACGTGCTGGTGCTGGATGCCGAAAGCAGCTTGCGCGGCTATTTCATCTCCGGCAAGGAAAGCTATCTGGGGCCGTCCAAGACCGCCACCGCCGGAGTCGAAGATGAATTCAAGGAACTCGAAACCCTGCTGGCCGACAGCCCCTCGCAACTGAAAAACCTGGCCCAATTGCATACCTTGGTGCGGCGCAAGCTGTCGATGCTGAACGAGTCGGTCGACGTCTATAAACAGGGCGGCCTCGACGACATCGTCAAGATCGCCAAGGTCAGCGACGGCCGTGCGGCGATGGACGAGATCCGCTTGCAGGTGGTAATCATGGTGCAGGAGCAAAATGAAACGCTGGCCGCGCGCAGCGCCGGCTTTTACCGCGAATATCAAAAGGCGGTGGTGCTGGGCATGGGCATCAATACCATCGCCATCCTTGTGCTGATCATGTTTTACCAACTGGTGCGGCGCAGTTTCAAGAACCGCGCCGCGGTCGAATACGCGCTGCAAAACGCCAATGAAAACCTGGAAACGACGGTGGCGAAGCGCACCGAGCAATTGTCCATCCTGTCGCGCCATTTGATCAGCGTCAGCGAGGAAGAAAAGTCGCGCCTGGCGCGCGAACTGCACGACGAACTGGGCGCGAACCTGACGTCGATCAGCATGGACTTGACGGCCGTCACCGCGCATTTGCTGAAGACCGAGCCGGAACTGGCGCAGCAATTGCAGCGCGCCAAGGCGACCCTGTTGGATACGGTGGAATTGAAGCGCCGCATCGTCGAAGATTTGCGTCCCAGCTTGCTGGACAACCTGGGGCTGTGTGCGGCGATCCAGAGTTATTGCGAGGGATTCACGCGCATGAGCAAGGTGAAATGCGACACCGACATCGAAGCCGACGTCGACCGCAATGAACCGATGCTGTCGATCGCCTTGTTCCGCATCGTCCAGGAATCGCTGACGAACATCACCAAATATGCCAAGGCCACCAGGGTCAGCGTGCATTTGAAGCGGGTCGACAATGGCTTGACCTTGCGGATTATCGATAACGGCATCGGCATTCCCAACGACATGTTGGTGAAACCGATGTCGCATGGCTTGCTCGGCATGCGCGAACGCGCCTTGTTGCTGGGCGGCACCCTGACCATACGCCGCGGCCGCAACGACCGCGGCACCTGCGTCGAAGCCTTCATTCCCTTGCCTGGCCCGCAAAACCGTGCGGCAACTTACTCAGCCGCAGCGGTCATCAGCAGCGTGCAACATCAACGAGCAGAC
>DASYLQ010000348.1:0-2384 GCA_036009485.1 Janthinobacterium sp. | reverse complement strand
CGGGCAATCTGTTCCGCAAGATGACGCCCGAGCAGAAGCAGCTGCTGTTCGACAACACGGCGCGGGCGATGAATGGCGCCTCCCGGGAGGTCCTGGAGCGCCAGGTGGCGAACTGCAGGAGGGCCGATCCGGCCTATGGCGACGGCGTGGCAGGCGCCTTGGAAGGGATGAATCGGAAATGACAAGCGGCGGCGTGGCGGCGGGGCTGATGACGGCGCAGAGCAAGTTCGGCGCCAGGGAGACGGCCGATCGCCTCGCAAGCGCCGTCGAAGCCACGGGCATGACCGTGTTCGCCCGCGTGGACCATGCGGCGGGTGCGAAGCAGGCCGGCCTTGAACTGGCGCCGATCGAGCTCCTGATCTTCGGCAATGCCAAGGCCGGAACGCCGCTGATGCAGGCAAACCCGTTGGTGGGCATCGACCTGCCGCTCAAGGCGCTGGTCTGGCGCGACGGCAGCGGTGCGGTCTGGCTGAGCTACAACGACCCGTACTGGATTGCCGAGCGGCACCGGCTGGGCGCTGCGGCGAATCCCCAGGCGCATGCAATGGCAACGGCGCTGGCGGCGGTCGCCAGGGACGCCAACGGAGGCCGACGGTGAGAGCCATCGCCGTGCCGGCCTCGTACTTCGGGATCGTCCTGGGCCTCGCCGGGCTGGGCGGCGCATGGCGCCATGCGGCGCACGTCTGGGGCATGCCAGGGGTCGTCGGTGAAATCCTGATGCTCCTGGCCGCTGGCGCCTGGTTGCTGCTGCTGGCGCTCTATGCGGCCAAGTGGATGCATGCGCGCGCGGACGCGCTGCAAGAGCTGGGGCATCCGGTCCAGTGTTGCTTCGTCGGCCTCATCGGCGTCTCGACGATGCTGGTCGCCACCGCCGCTCTTCCCTACTCGCCGCTCGCCGCGCAGATCCTTTTCATCCTCGGAGCGGCCTTCACGATCGCTTTCGCGGTCTGGCGAACGGGCAGCCTGTGGCAGGGCGGCCGCGATCCCGCCACGACGACGCCGGTCCTCTATCTCCCGGCGGTCGCCGGCATCTTCGTCACGGCGACGGCCGCTGCTGCGTTCGGGCATGGCGACTGGGGGCGGCTCGCGTTCGGTGCCGGACTGTTTTCCTGGCTGGCGATCGAATCCGTGCTGCTGCATCGGCTGTACACCGTGGCCAGCATGCCCGCCGCACTGCGGCCGACCCTCGGCATCCAGCTCGCCCCGCCAGTGGTCGGAGCGGTCGCCTATCTGAGCGTGACGCCCGGTGTGCCCGACCCGTTCGCCCATGCCATGCTGGGGTATGGCTTGCTGCAGGCCGTCCTGATGCTGCGTTTGCTGCCCTGGATCCGGCAACAACCCTTTGCACCTTCCTACTGGGCCTTTACCTTCGGCGCGACCGCGCTGGCCACCGCACCGCTGGCCATGGTGGAGCGCGGGGCCACGGGCGCCGTAGCGACGATCGCGCCGTATCTCTTCGTCGGCGCCAACATCGTGGTCGGACTGGTCGCCGTCGCGACCGTGCGTCTCCTGTTCGAAGGTCGCTTGCTGCCGAGGGCGGCTACCTGACAAGGCCGGCGCAGGCCGCTGGCTACTTCGGCGCCTTCTGCACCAGGGCCTCCTGCATCGCCGGGATCTGCTCTTGCTGCGCGGCGATGATGTCCTGCGCGATACGCCGCAACTGCTCGTTGTGACCGTAGCGCAATTCGGACCGGGCCATGTCGATCGCGCCCTGGTGGTGCGGCACCATCATCGCGACGAAGTCCGCGTCGACGTCGCCGGCAGGCGCGACCTGCATGCCCTTCATCATCTTCATCATGGCGGCATGGTTTTCGGCGAGGAAAGCCGTTTCCCCTGAACTTGCGGCAAGCGCCGCGGCGCCGGCGGCGAGCAGCACTGCGAACAGCGCCGCGCGCGGGGCGCGGGCAGGGCGGAGATGGGATTGCATGAGGATTCCTTTGATCGACGATCGACAATGACATTCTGCGGCGCAGCCGCGAGCATCGCGTTTCGGTTCGGAGGGTTTCGATTTCAGGCGCAGTTCGCCCCCGCTTGGCGGGGCCTGCGATGGATGACAGAATCATCGCCCTGAGCACTCACCCCGCGAGGTTTCCTCCATGAGCGAGCATTCCGGGCACGCGCTGGAGCCTTTGCGGAACGACCAGGACTTCGCTCTCTGCCGTGGCTGGCAGGACGGCTATCCGTTCCCCGTCCTGGTGTTGGCTCCCGCCGCCGAACAACCGGCGCCCCGCTGCCTGAAACGGCTCGAGCACGAATACGCGCTCGCGGCCGAGCTCGATCCCGCATGGGCGGCCCAGCCGCTGGCGCTCGCCCGCCAGGGCGTGCGGCCTGTCCTCGTGCTCAAGGACACGGGCGGCGAGCCACTGGACAGCCTCGTGGGAAAG
>DASYLQ010000347.1:0-9655 GCA_036009485.1 Janthinobacterium sp. | reverse complement strand
GCCGGCGCCGGTATCTTTGCCCAGGCGGCCCAGGCGGCCACGCCGACCTTCACGTCGACAAGCGACGAAGCGGGCGGTTTCAGCGCCCATTTCGGCGACAACTTCATCAGCACCGACCTTAACCATAGCTTCAGCGACGTGTTCTCGTTCACGCTGCCGACCTCCTTCGATACGGCGACCTCGCTGACGTCGAACTTCCTGCCGACCAAAGACTTGAACATCAGCGGTTTCTATCTGACCCAGATCGATCCGACGACCCAGGCGACGCTGGCGACCTACCAGGGCGTCGACGGCACGGCAAGCGGCTCAAAAATGGATCTATGGTCGCTGAGCGCCTATGGCCTGTCCAGCGGCACCTACACACTGACCGTCACCGGCACTGTAGTGGGCACCCAGGGCGGCTCCTACGGCGGCGACATTGTCGTGGCGGCGGTTCCGGAACCGGAAACCTACGCCATGCTGATGGCCGGCCTGGGCCTGGTGGGCTGCGTCGCCCGCCGCCGCAAACAGGCCTGATGCGCCGGGCGCCGGGCGCCCTTCCCGGGAAAGCGCGTGACTGCCTGGTCACGCGCTTTTTTTTTGCGCCGGTTTACCTGATGCCGTGTCCTGGAAAATGCTTGCCGCGGACCAGCTTACTTATGCCACAGCATATGCTATACTCCCCTACCCTATATCAAGGTGATTCCATGGCCCATACCATCCGCGACAAACAAAAGCTGTTGAATCGTGTGCGCCGCATCCGCGGCCAGATCGACGCCATCGAACGGGCGCTCATCGACGAAAGCGATTGCCTGCAGGTGCTGCAGCAAATCAGCGGTTGCCGCGGTGCGATGAACGGTTTGATGGCGGTGGTGTTGGAAGACCATATCCGCACTCATCTGGTCAGCGCCGGCCAGGACGCCGGCGAACCTGACCAGGCCCGGGAACAGCTGATCGACATCGTGCACAGTTATTTCAAATGAGAAAACATGAACAATTTTGACGACACCCTGCTTGCCCGGGAACACGAGCATGTCTTTCTGGGCGCCGGCCACGACAAAAACGAACGCAAGACCTGGGCTGTCATCGCCATCTGCGGCGTCATGATGGTGGCCGAAATCGCCGGCGGCAGCCTGTTCGGATCGCTGGCGCTGGTGGCTGACGGTTTGCACATGTCCACCCACGCCGGCGCGATGCTGATCGCGGCGCTCGCCTATACCTATGCGCGCAAGCATGCCGGCGACCGCCGCTTCGTCTTTGGCACCGGCAAACTCGGCGACCTGGCCGGTTTTTCCAGCGCCATCATCCTGGCGATGATCGCCTTGCTGATCGGCTATGAAGCCATCGTGCGGCTGCTGGCGCCGGTAGCTATCCGCTTTTCCGAAGCGATTCCGATTGCCCTGATCGGCCTGGCGGTCAACATCGTCAGCGCCTGGCTGCTCAGCGGCGGCGATCACGGCCACAGCCACGGCCATGGCCATGGACACAGCCATGCAACGGATCATCACGCACATCATGACGACGAGATCCAGTCCCTGCAAACCGCTTCCGGCTTGTTCGCCCTGTCGATTTTCGAAGAGGGCGTGGCGCCGGTCTTCCGCTTGCGCCAGCAAAACGGCCAGGCCGGCCTGGCCGCAAGCGACATCAGCGTCACGACGGTGCGCGCGGATGGCGCGCGCCAGGCTTTCGCATTTTCCCGGCTGGCCGATTGCTGGCAGTCGAACAGCGCGATACCGGAACCGCACGCCTTCCAGGCCATCGTCACCTTGCCTGACGGCGCCTATCCGCTGGCCTTCGAGGAGCACGGCCACGAACACGGCCGCGCCGACGTCGATGCCCACGACTACAATATGCGCGCCGCCTACATCCATGTCATTGCCGACACCTTCGTCTCGGTGTTGGCCATCGTCGGCCTGCTATTGGCCATGACCTTCGGCTGGTTATGGATGGATCCGCTGGCCGGCATTGCCGGCGCACTGGTGATTGCAAACTGGTCGTATGGCCTGCTGCGCGACACCGGCAAGATCCTGATCGACCTCAACCCGGACGATGCCATGGCCGATAAAGTGCGCGGGGCGCTCGAAACCGGCGGCGACAAGTTGCTCGACCTGCATATCTGGCGCCTCGGTCCGGGCCACTTCGGCGCCGTGGTATCGATAGTGACGGCCGAACAGCGTCGCGGCCCCGCGTATTATCACGCCCTGCTGCGGCGCTTCAAAGGACTGTCGCATATTACGGTCGAAGTGCATGCGCCGCTGGCGGCTTGAGCGATGAGGCGAACGGCATGAGCGTGAAGTCGCCCTGCATCGAAGTGTGTCAATTCGATGGAAAAACCGGATTCTGCACCGCTTGCCTGCGTACCCGCGAAGAATGCAGGGAGTGGAAAAAGATGAAGGACCACCGGCGCCACCAGATATTGCGCGACCGTTCCCGCCGCGAAGGAAAGCTGCCCAGGCCAGCCTAGCCCTACCGGGGCAAGACGAGCGGGATTGCCCTCATCCGAGTTGAAAAAAGCATAAAAAAACCGCTGGACAGCAAAGTGGCCAGCGGCAAAATGCGGTCGGATCCGACTTGGGGATCCTACAACGTCAGCATTCCAAACGCTCGAAATGTAACAAGCTCAGCAATGCTAATCCAGGCTTTGCCACACCCTTTTGCGGCATATCAAAAGTATTAATAAATAGGCAACCTAACATCTAGCTCAGGATCAGCCCGATTCACTAAAACAAGCTGTTTCCCGGACTCATGGATATCCACATTGGATACTTAACGCTAACTTTAGGGAACTAATATGAACAAAACCTTTTTAGCTACTGCCGCCGCAGGACTTCTCTCGCTCAGCACCGGCGCTCACGCCGACGCCTTTTCCGGCGCCTACAATAATGTCAGCGATCTTGTAATCACCGGTACAACAGGGATCGCGATTGGCGGTTCCGTCAACAGCTCATCGGCGACCGCATGCCTGCCAAACGGAAACTGTATCAGTACCGGCGGCGCAGGGGTTATCGATGCGCCGGTGGCGCAGATCGGCGCCCCCTCGTATGTCAACAACAGCTACGCCACCCTGCAGGGAGCGCCCTACTCATACGCCTTCGCCGATGCGTCCATCGATTCGCTGCAGACACAGGGCGCGCCTTCGACGCAAGCGCGTAACGTCGCCGAAGGTCAACTGTTGACGCCGACCACGGCCAGCGCCAACGCCGGCAACTCGTCGGCAACCTTGCTGCAAAATACAATTCAAGTCGGCGGCAACGGCGGGACCGTGAACTTCAGATTCAACGCCGCGCCCTACATCCAAACCTTCCTGAGCGCGAACGAAGTAGCAGGCGCTCAAGCCGAAGGCAATATCTCACTGAATCTCAATCTCATCGATAACGCCGGCAACATCGTCTTCAACTGGGCGCCGGACGGTATCGCGGGCGGCATTACAGGCGGCACCGAGGCATCCGATGCATTCACCCTGAATACATCGCTGACTGCCCTGAGCGGCAATAACGGCCCTTTGATCTATGATCCGATCGGTTGCGCGCCTGAATCCGGAGGCTGCTTTAACGCGACGACCAACACGCTCGCCGCCGGCATTTATACCTTGAACCTGTCGATGCGCGAAACCATCAACCTGCAGTCGACTGCAGCCGTAGTCCCTGAACCGGAAGGCTATGCGATGCTGCTGGCAGGTTTGGCCATGCTGGGCTTCATCGCCCGCCGCAAGCAATCCTGATCCGCTTTCGCCTTCATCAAAGCCCGCCAGCCGCGGGCTTTTTTTTTCAACCGGCGGTGTGCGGCCGATTCCTGTGCGGCGCGCAGAACTCCTAGTCCGTAAGCTTGTCAGAAATGCTGTTCCCCCCCTTATTTTGGAGGTCATATGACAGCATCACGCGACACCTACACCCGCCGCCAAGGCTTGAGAAAAACCTATTCGGTGGAATATACCAGCATGAGATACAAAATCACCCTCGATGGAAAAGTGCTGAAAGAAGTGAAATTGCCGCTTCAATCAGGCGCCGCAAGAGGGGCTGAAGCGTCCTGGGCGTCCGCCGCTTCCGATATCGAATTTTTGCGCGGCATGCCCGAGCAATAGAGCCTCGATACAGAAATGTGCGGACGTCTCGATATCAGCAACACGCCGCAGAATTTCGCCAGGCAATTGAACTGGCTGGATGTCATCTGCGACACCCAGGCCCGGCCGCGTTACAACGTGCCGCCGGGAAGCTATGTGCCCTTGATGCATCTGCAAGACGGCCGCCGGCACATCGACGACCTGTATTGGGGTTATCGCCCGGCCTGGGCCGCCGCGGCGACGCCGGCGCCGGGCAAGAAGCGCATCCCGGTGGCGATCAACGCCAGGCTGGAGAAGCTCACCGGCAGCTACTGGAAGCCGCTATTGCGCGGCGGCCGCGCGCTGGTGGCGGCATCCGGCTGGTACGAATGGACGGGCGAGAAAGGCAAGCGGCAACCGTGGCATATACACCGCAAGGACCGGCAGCCGATCTTCATGCTGGCCCTGGCGAACTTCGGCGCCTTCAAGGAAAATCGCGAGGAATCCGGTTTCGTCCTGGTGACGGCCGATGCCCAGGGCGGCATGGTCGACGTGCACGACCGGCGGCCGGTCGTGCTGAGCGCGGCCGACGCGGCGCTGTGGCTGGATCCGGTGCTGTCCGCCGAACAGGCGGCCGAGCTGGCGCGCTCGGCGGCGCTGGGGCCGGAACATTTCGAATGGCA
Source organism: Janthinobacterium sp. (assembly GCA_036009485.1). GTDB lineage: Bacteria > Pseudomonadota > Gammaproteobacteria > Burkholderiales > Burkholderiaceae_D > Janthinobacterium. Next base: position 4,954 of record DASYLQ010000347.1, on the reverse strand, counting down.
CCGGGTCAGCGCCGCGGTAAACCGCCCCGTAAGCGAAGGTGCGGAGTTGATCTCCCCGGTTTAGGGCAAGGCCCCGCCTTGCCCCTCTTCATGCCCGCCGTAACGGCAGATCGGCCAATTGCCTGGTTCTAGAACGTGGCCGGCGAATTAACCCAAAGAATCCTTGCGACGCAGGTTCCGGTGTTACGGTAGCCGTGCGGTATTTGACTGGGAAATGTGAACACATCCCCTTCTCCAAGGCAATACCGTTCTTCGCCCAGCGTCAGCTCGAGCTTACCCTCCAGTACATAGCCGACTTCCTCGCCCGCATGTTGGATAAAGCCGTCGCTGGCCGCTCCCGGCGAGACGATGTGTATATTGGCTTGCAACAGCCCGCCGCGCGCAGGCAGGACCAGCCGTTCAAGCTCGATGCCGCCGGCGGCGATGACGGGGCGCTCCCCCTTGCGCAGGATAGGCCCGGCCGCGGGCGCCTGTTCCGACATCAGCGCCGAGATATTCGTGCCGAGTGCCATCGCCAGCCGGTGCAGCATCGCCAGCGATGGCGTAGCCGCACCGCGTTCGAGCTTCGAGACCAGGCTTTCGGAGCACCCCGCCGCCTGCGCCAGCTGCAGCAGGGTCAGGCCCGCCACCAGCCGCGCGTGGCGAAGATGCACGCCCAGGCCGGAGGCAGCCGGCTTGTTATCGCGCGAGGCGCCGTGGACGGTAGGTGTCGGTGTCGATTTCAATGCTGTTCCGTGTAGATGGCAAGCCTGCTGCTGACTTACTGGTTTGCCAGTTCGACCACCGTGTAAGCGAGTGCCTGTGCGCCGAGAAACAGCTCATGCGGCTCGGTCGCTTCGGCCGCATTATGACTGATCCCTCCCTTGCTCGGGACAAAAATCATCGCGGCGGGACAGTGGTCGGCCAGGTACATCGCATCGTGGAATGCGCCCGAGGTCAAGCGCTGCGGCGCAGCTCGCGCCGACAAGCGGGCAGCCCTTGCGCAGGCACGTTCGATCAGTGCCAGCATGGTGTCGGGAAACCTGGTGGGCGCCCGCGCAAAGATGCATTCGAAGTCGATGCGGCCACGCCACGCATGCGCTTGCGCGATGTCCCGCAAGGCGTTTTCGAAGCGCACCAGCACCGCTTCATCGGCGCAGCGCACGTCGATCGTGAACTCGACCTTGCCCGGGATGGTATTGATGGAATTGGGAGCTACCTGCCAGCGTCCCAAGGTGAGCCTCATATTGCTGCCTGCTTGCGCGAGGGCGTAGGCGTAGAGTTGATGGGCCACGCCGACGGCGGCGGCCATCGCATCGCTGCGCTCGTCCATCGGCGTCGTGCCCGCATGGGCCGCCATCCCGCTGCATTCCACACGGTACCAGCGTACGCTCTGGATTCCGGTCACCACCCCCAGCGGCACGCCGGCGCGCTCCAGCACCGGGCCTTGTTCGATATGCAGTTCGACGTAGCCGGCCATGGCTTGCTTGAGCGGCCGGCGGGCGACGTCGGGGACAGCCAGCAGCGCGGCGTCGAGCGCGGCCCCGAACGTGATGTTGTCGCGGTCGACCGATGCGCGATACGCGGCCAGGCGCGCCGGCTCGACAAAGGCGCTCGACCCCATGGCGCCGGGGCCGAAGCGGCTGCCTTCTTCGTTGGTCCAGGCCACCACTTCGATCGGGCGCAAGGTTTCCATGCCTGCATCGTTGAGCGCCGCAATGACTTCGAGCCCGGCGACGACGCCATACGCGCCGTCCAGTTTGCCGCCAACCGGCTGCGTGTCGGCATGGCTGCCGGTCAGTACCGGCGGCAAGGCGGCTTTTCCAGGACGGCGGAAGAACAGGTTGGCGCACTCGTCTATCTCGACCTGGCAGCCGAGCGCGCGGGCCTGCTCGACCAGATGGCGCCGCGCGCTTAGGTCGATCTCGGTCAGGGTCTCGCGCGAGACCCCGCCGTCGTCCCGTCCGCCGAAGCGGGCCAGTGCGGCCAGGCCATGTTGCAGGCGGGCATAGCTGACGTGGTCCTGGGCCGTCGCCGCCGCCATAGCGGCCTTCTGTTCTTCATGCATGGCATTCCTTGTTCGTTTGGGTCATGCGGCGCAGCGTTCGAGCATTTGCGCGGCGGCCAGTGTGGCGGCATCGGACCAGCGCGGCCCGATCAGCGTGACGCCGACCGGCATGCCGCTGGCGCCGGTCCGCAGCGGCACGTGCACGCAGGGATTGCCCAGGAGCGACCACATGCGGTTAAAGATGGGGTCGCCAGTCGATGCAAGCCCCGCCGGCGCTTCGCCTTCCGCGCTGGGCGCGAGCAAGATATCGACGTTGCCGAAGCTTCCCTCGAGCGCCCTGCGCGCCGAGGCGGCCATGGCCTGGGCCGCGACATAGGCCGTGCCGTCGATGGCCCGCCCCGATTCGAGGAATCCGGCAAAGGCCGGGCTGAAGCCGTCCGCGCGGGCGCGCGCCTCAGGCGCGAAAGCGGCTGCCGCCTCGTATCCCATGATCCGGATCTGCGCTTCGGACAAGCCGTCGCACGCGGGCGGCAACGCCACCTCGCTGAGCACCGCGCCGGCCTGCTCGAGCAGCCGCGCGGCATCGGCCAGCGCCTGCCTTGCATCATGACTGGCGCGGTCCCAGTGCGCGGTGCGGCAGATGCCGATGCGCAGGGGCCGGCTTGCTTGCGGGCCCGGCGCCGGCATCAGCGGCAGGCGCGCCAGGGCGCCGACAAAGAAGGCGGCATCGTCGACCGTGCGGGCGAGCACGCCGACCGTGTCAAGGCTGGGAGCGAGCACCTTGATCCCGGCCAGCGGCAGCGTTCCAAAGGTCGGCTTGTAGCCCACCACGCCGCAGTAGGCGGCGGGCCGGATGATCGAACCGGCGGTCTGCGTGGCGAAGGCCGCCGGCACCATGCCCGACGCCACGGCGGCAGCCGAGCCGCTGGAAGAGCCGCCCGGCGTACGCTCGGCATCCCGGGCGCGCGGGTTGCGCGTGGCCCCGGGCTGGAAGGTGGCAAACTCGGTGGTGACGGTCTTGCCCATGATGACCGCGCCGGCCGCGCGGCTGGCCGCCACGCAGGCGGCATCGGCGACCGGCCGGTGCCCGGCGTAGATAGGCGAGCCGTAGCTGGTCGGCATGTCGGCGGTGTCCATCAAGTCCTTGACGCCGATCGGCACGCCGTGCAGCGGTCCCGAGGACGGCTGCGCATCCAGCCGGCGCGCCTGGGCGATCGCCAGCCCGGGATCGAAGTACTGCCAGGCCCGCACTGCGGGCTCGCATGCCTCGATGCGCGCTATGCTGGCGCGCACTACCGTTTCGATCGATACCTCGCCGCGGGCAATCCGCGCAGCCAGTTCACGCATGGGTAGCGTCAAAAAATCCGTCATGTCGAGTATTCTCCCTTAGAGGCTGTTTCAAAATGGGCGTGGCCAGGCGCTGCGACGAAGACAGTACGCTAGTACGGCAAGGAGCTGCAACGACGCTATGGTCATTTTGAAACAGCCTCTTATCCGAAGTAAGCCAGGCGCACGTCATCGTTGCCGGCCAGGGCTTGCGCCGTGCCTTGGGCCACCACGCGCCCCTGCGACAGCACATAGCCGTGATGGGCGATCGCCAGGGTCTGGCGGGCATTTTGTTCGACCAGCAGCACCGTGATGCCGAGTTCATTGATTTGCCGAATCACATTGAAATTTTCCTTGACGTAGAGCGGCGACAGGCCGAGCGAGGGTTCGTCGATGACCAGCAGCTTCGGCTGCGCCATCAGGCCGCGGCCGATCGACACCATGGCCTGTTCGCCGCCCGACATGGTGCCGGCCAGTTGCAGGGCGCGCTCCTGCAAGCGCGGGAAGATCGCATACACCCGCGCCAGCCGTTCGCGCACGCGGGCGCGATTGGTTTCAAGGAAGGCGCCGAGCGCCAGGTTGTCGGCCACCGTCATGCGCGGAAACACCTTGCGCCCCTCGGGGATGCATGAAATCCCGCTGGCGATGATGGCATGGGTCTTCTCGCCGGCGAGGTTGCGGCCGCCCCACAGGATTTCTCCCTGGCGCGCCGGAGTCAAGCCGAGGATGGCGCGGATCAGGGTGCTTTTGCCCGCGCCATTCGCGCCGAGTATGCAGGTAATCTTGCCGGGCTCGACATCGATGGAGACGTCGTGCAGCACGTTGACCTTGTCGTATCCGGTGGTCAGTCCCTTGACCGTCAGGCGGCTCATGCGGCTTCTCCCAGGTAAGCGGTCTGCACATTCGGATCGGCGGTAATTTCCGCGTAAGTCCCGTCGGCGATCTTCTTGCCGTAATTGAGCACGATGCAGCGATCGGTGATGCGTTCGATCACGTTCATTTCGTGCTCGATCAATACGATCGACAAGTTCCCGAGCTTGCCGCGCACCTGCAGGATGTCGTCCATCAAGGCGGCGGTTTCATCGTGCGTCATGCCGGCCGAAGGCTCGTCGAGCAACAGCAGCCGGGGCTGGCTCAACAGCGCGCGGCAGACTTCGATGCGGCGCCGGTCTATCATGCTGAAGGTCTCGACCGGTTCGAACAGGCGGGCCGCCAGCGGCGGACTGAAAATATTCAGCAGCGCCTCGATCTTGCCGACATAAGCGTCGTATTGCGCCCGGAAGGCCTTGCGCCGGAACAGGTTGAACACCAGTCCGTGCCGCATATGCTGGTAGTCGCCGATCACGATATTGTCGAACACGGTCAGCGGCAAGGACAGCCGCGAACGCTGGAAGGTACGCGCCACGCCGCTGCGGTAGATCTCTTGCGGGGTCTGTCCGACCACGTTCTTGCCGTTGAAGGCGATGCGCCCGCCGCTCGCTTTGTACAGGCCGGTCAACACATTGAAGAAGGTGGTCTTGCCCGAGCCGTTCGGCCCCAGCAGCCCGAGGATTTCGCCTTCCCCTATGCGCATGGTGAGCTGGTCGAGCGCGGTCAGTCCGCCGAAGCGCATGGTCAGGCCGCTCACGTCGACCATGGTGC
>DASYLQ010000346.1:0-7215 GCA_036009485.1 Janthinobacterium sp. | reverse complement strand
TATTATAGCCGTGCTGCACCGCAACAGGTAAACGCCTGCTTTTTTTTGATATGGCGGATACGAAGACGCTTCTTTTGGATCAATTACTTGAGTTTAAACAAGATGCCTTTCTGATGGCCAAAGTACTTTCATGCATAGAGGAAAGTGGCCGCAAGCCATAGCGGATAACTAACCAGACCTACGAGGCAAAGATTCACATGCGTCTGAGATCCCATCGGTTTATCCTGGCGGCCAGCCTGGGTTGCGCCATCGCCAGCCGCGCGGCAACCGGCCTGGCGCTACGCGACGATGAGCCCTGGTCTGAAGCCAGCCATGTCGATATCCTGGCCGCCGCCGCCGTGCTGCTGGCCGTCATCGCCATGCTGCTCCTGTGGCGCCAACAGCGTCTTTCCACCAAACTGGACTACACAAACCGGCAACTGGCCGACGAGCACCGCCTGCGTTCCGGCGCCGAACTAGCCTTGCTGGATACCCACGCCAACCTGTGCAAGCTGGTCGCATTGCAGGATGGCATCAAGGAAAGCGAGCGCCAGCGTATCGGACGCGATATCCATGACGATCTCGGCCAAAACCTGCTGGCGCTGAAAATCGACGTTTGCATGCTGCACCTGAGCACTGCCAGCGCCGCCCCTGCGGTGCACCAGAAGCTCGGTCTGATCGCCGCCAATATCGATCTGACCGTGCAATCGCTGCGCCGCATTATTCATGACTTGCGTCCGCTCAGCCTGGAGGCCGGCTTGAAGGCGGCGCTCGAATGGCAACTCGGCGAGTTTACCCGCGTCCACGGCATTCCCCATGAACTGGACGCCAGCCAGGATGCATTCGAGGCCGGCCGCGGTGTCGAGCTGATCATCTTCCGCATCCTGCAAGAGTCGCTGTCGAACATCGCGCGCCACGCCAGGGCCCGCAGCGTCAGGGTTACCCTGTCCCGCCATGCCGGCAGCCTGTTGATGACGGTGCGCGACGATGGCGTCGGCTTGCCGGCCGGGCAGTTCCGCCGCGGTTGCGGCTTGACAGGCATTGAAGACCGCATCAGCGCCGCCGGCGGCCGCTTGATGATCGCCAGCCAGCCCGGCCAAGGCACCGCGCTGTCACTGTCGATCCCCTTGAACGAAGCCCAGGCAGCGGGCTGACGGCGCCGGTATGTGCACCGTGGAAACGCACTTTCCGGCAATCAATCTGATTTTGTGAATTATCAAATGAAGGCCCGACTTCCGGTAGCAAAATCCACATCTGTATTCGGTAGTTATTTATTTTCTTCAATAGATTCAGCCTTCAGTTTTACCGTAAAGACCAGTCTGCTCCGCCTAGTACCCACTCCGGAATCAGGGATTTCCCATGATAAGCACGCAAAATCTTCAGCATCTTATGGAATCGCCGCAAGCCGCGCAACAACATGGGTTTGCGGTCAAAATGATGGAACTGCTGGTCATTCCCACCTTCGTTCTCGACACTAATTGCAAGGTCATCATCTGGAATCGCGCCTGCGAGCGCCTGACCGGCGTCCCGGCGCATGAGGTGCTGGGCACCGCCGAACACTGGCGCAGCTTTTACGACGCGCCGCGGCCGACGCTGGCCGACCTGGTGATCCAGGGCCGCACCGGCGAAATGCAGACCCTGTACGACAAGCAGGCGCAGCAAAGGAACAGCAGCGTCGACAATAACCTGTGCGCCGAAAACTGGTGCGATATGCCGCGCGCGGGCCGGCGCCGGCGCTACCTGGCGGTCGACGCCAGCCCGATCCACGACAACGAGGGCAAGATCATCGCCGTGGTCGAAACCCTGCGCGACATGACGGATGAAAAAAAGGCCCAGATCGCGCTGCAGCAACTGGCGACGCGCGACGGCTTGACCGGGCTGGCCAATCGGCGCTGCTTCGACGACACCCTGCAAGCCGAATGGCAGCGCGCGCTACGGCAGCAACAGGCGCTGTCCCTGCTGATGGTCGACGTCGATAACTTCAAACAATACAACGATGCCTTTGGCCATATCGGCGGCGACGAATGCCTGCAGCGGGTGGCCGGCGCGGTAGCCAGCGAAATGCGCACCAACGACCTGGTGGCGCGTTATGGCGGCGAAGAATTCGCCGTGATCTTGCCGAACCAGTCGCTCAAGGGCGCAGCCATCGTTGCCGAACGCATCCGCTGCCGCATCGAGCAACTGCACTTGCCGAACCAGGGCGGAGCCCGTTTCATCACCGTCAGCATCGGTGCCGCGACCGCCCTGCCCGCACCGGAAACCGATCCCAGCCAACTGGTTGCCACCGCTGACGCCGCCCTGTACCGCGCCAAGCACATGGGACGCAACCGCATCAGCCTGCCAGGCAGCGATGCCTGACATCGGACGCCCGCACTTGGCCGGCGCCCCACCTTGGCGATGACGTCTATTCAAAGGGATTGACGACTGTCTTGACCAGCGCCGCCGGCAGCGCCGCCGGCAATTCCATCTGTTCCAGCCGTGCCACCACATCGGCCAGTAATTGCTGCAGCGCTTGCGCGTGGGCCAGTCCGGCCTGGTCGGCGCTCAAGTCGATATCGCCGCTGATGGTGATGCGGTCGAGCCGGTTTTCTATCGACAGATTGCCAATATTTAAGACATCGCTCTCATTGGCGAACGGAACAAATGCATGTAACTTCATGGCGTACTCCGGTAGCGGCGCTCAACGCGGCTAACTATGGGATATTGGGCTTCCTGATAGGGACTTTCGGCAAGCTCAGCATGGTTTCTTTTTGATGCTCGGACAGGGAGGGCAGCAGATCGATGCCAATCATGTTTTCCAGCTGCGCAATGCTGATGATCTGGTAATCGCCGGTGGCCTTGTTTTCAATGAAATACGCGGCACCGGTATGCCAGCGCGGACTGTACACCATTTTATACAGATGGCTGGGCACCAGCACGTTGCCGACCTTGCGCAAGCCGGCGCCGATGAAGGCCGGCCCGGTCACCACATACAGCTCGCCCTCGCGCCGGGCCAACTGGCGCACCGCGCCCTCGATGCCGGCCCAGACGTGACGATTGTTTTCCGCGTCCTGGGGCACTATATTGGCCAGCGTAAAACTCTCGTGCTGGCTGCTCCGGTCCGGCATGTCGCCGTTCGGCGCCATATGGCCGCGGTCGAAACCGCTGCGCGCATAATCGGCCAGCTCGGCGCGCTGGGTCACCGGCAACTCTTCTTCGGCATGGAAGGAGTTTTCACGCGACAAGCTTTGTGCCGCGATGAGTTGGCTTGCGGTCAAATGTTCGGCCGACCACAAGGGGGTGCGGGTAATTCCGGAGTGCATGACGCCAAACTCTTCATAACATAATTCCCGGGTTACGGCACTCAGCTTCGGGTTGCGGATTTCCGGCAAGCGGCCGTCGACGTAATGCGCCGGGCAGCCGCCGGCCAGGGCGCCGTTGGCGGCCAGCAAACCGCAAGCCAGCAGCAAGCTGGCGATGGATCGTTGCAACATATCAGTCCAATCTATCGGCCGTTCCTTGCCGCATTCTATAGCCTTGAAGTGATTGCCGCAATGCATGTAAATCCACACCCTTGGGCCGATGCGCATCGATACGCCGGACTGAAAAAACGCTTGCATTCCCGCGCCGCTGCCTGCATTATTGTACTATTAAAATATAGTACAAAATAGCTGACAAGGGTTTATGGATCTCGACATCGACGTTTCCAGTCCGGAAGCCGTCTACGAGCAAATCGTCCGGCAGATACAGCTGGGCGTGCAGCTGGGCAAACTCGCGCCGGGGATGCCGCTGCCGTCGATACGCCAGTTCGCCGGCGATCTCGACCTGAATCCGAACACCGTTGCCAAGGCTTACAAGATCCTCGAAAACAACCGCGTCATCCGCACGGCCGGCCGCAAAGGCACGTTCATCAGCCCGGACGCCGCCAGCCATGTCGACAGCCGCAACCGGCAGGATGCGATTTACCTGACCGGGCAACTGGTGCGGGGCTTGCTGGAAAAAGGCTTGACGGCGGAACAGATCAAAGCGGCATTCGCCAGCGTCATCGCGGCGACTTTCAGCGGCGAAGGGAAATGACATGATCGGATTGACGGGATTGACGGGATTGACGGGATTGACGGGATTGATGGACTTAACTTACGCGGTCATCTTCAGTCAGGTCGTGGTCTTGTACTGGCTGGCGGCGCCGACCACACTGCGCCTGATGTACCGTTCTTACCTGAACAAGAATCCCGCATGGGTAGCCGCCAACCCCGGCTTTGCCGCCCGTTACGCGCAGCCGGCCTATGCGGTGGGCTTGTGCGCCGCCGTCGGACTGGGCTGGATCGCCTTCCTGGTGCGCGGCCTGCTGGCCGGCCCGGACAATGCGTGGCTGGTCGGCGCCCTGATGTTGCCGATGCTGGCCTGGCTGGCACTGGAACTGGCGATCGCCGGCATCGAATACCGGCGCGTCTGCAAGCGCATTCCCTTGCCGGACCGGCGCCGCGCCTCGTTGCAACGGCGCACCCTGTCCTCCTTCATCCATCCGGCCTGGATATTGCCCGGCCTGGGGCTGCTGATCGTCCTGTGCAGCGCCTATATGGTCGCGTATTGCCACGAACTCATCGAGGCCAACTTGCTGGAATGGCGGCTGTTCAGCCTGGCGGCCGGCAGCCTGATCTGGGTCCTGGCGCTGCGCCATACCATCCATCGCAAAAAGCAGGCGGTCGACGAAGCGCTCGGACCGGGCTACCGCAAGTCGGAAGTGTTCGGCACCGTCGCCTGCCTCTACCTGTTCATTTTGGCGGCCGCCTTTCGTGCGCTGCAAGAGCTGCTGGGCGTCTACCTGTTGGCCGACGTCGCATTTTTCACCGGCGCCAGCCTGCTGCTGCAGGTGGCCGTGCTGTTCTGGATCAGCCGCAAATCCGTCAGGAAACTGGCGCTCGGACTATCGTGATGCGCCCACGACAAATCGTTTTAACAAGGAAATATAAATGATTAGCGATTATTCCATCCTGCTCTTCGTGCTGACCCTGGCCACCGGCGCGGTCTGGCTGCTGGAGATTCTGTATCTGTCGCCGCGCCGCGCCGGCGCCGCAGGCGCTGCTTCAGGACAGGCGCGCGACAAAGCGGCCGGCCAGCCGATGTGGGTCGAATATACGGCCGGCTTTTTCCCCGTCCTGGCGCTGGTGTTCGTACTGCGTTCCTTCCTGTTCGAGCCGTATTCGATTCCCTCCGCCTCGATGACGCCGACCTTGCTGGTTGGCGACTATATCCTCGTCAACAAATTCACCTATGGCATCAGGCTACCCATCCTGAACAAGAAAGTCGTGCAGATCAACGATCCGAAAGCCGGCGACATCATGGTGTTCCGCCATCCCAAAGACGGGTCGGAAGACTTGATCAAGCGCGTAGTCGGTGTACCGGGCGACCATATCGAATACCGCAACAAGCGCCTCGTCATCAATGGCCATGCCCTGGCTTACCAGCCGCAGCCGGACTATCTGGGCGATGAAAACCTGATCCTGTCGAAACAGTATGTGGAAAACCTGAACGGCGTCGCACACAAGGTATTGGAAACCGAAGGCCGGCCGCCGCTGATCAATATGCCGGACAACTTCCCCGGCCGCGACCGCTGCGAATACGACGACGACGGCTTTTCCTGCACCGTGCCGCAAGGCCAGTATTTCATGATGGGCGATAACCGCGACGACAGTTCGGACAGCCGTTATTGGGGTTTCGTGCCCGACCAAAACATCGTCGGCAAGGCTTTCGTGGTCTGGATGAATTTCCATCGTCCCAGCCACATCGGCGCCATCCATTGACAGCCTAGCTTGCGCGCGACTCCAAGGCGGCGATGACGCCCTTGCGGTTCTTGTGCGCCGATTCGAAGCTGCGGATTTTCCTTACCTCGGCGCCGGACAAATCGGCCAGCCGGGCGCGGATCTGCTCGACGCTCAATTCCTGGTAATCCTTGATCGGCAAGTCGCGCTGGGGCGCCTTGCCCTGCTTCGCCTGGGCCTTCGCGCCCTTGGTTTCGCCATTTTCGGCGCGCTGCTTGTTGACGATGCGGGCGGCGACCTGCTCTTCCCTTCCCGCATAACGGCCCTCTTTCTTGAAGCGGTTTTCCAGTTCCCGATATTCGCGTTCGCGTTTTGAATTGGCTCCGGCAGGCATGGTTTTCTCCTTTAAAACGGCGTGAATGACAGGCGCTCATGGACGCCTTGCAGCCGAATCTATACCGTCCGCCCGGCGCCATCTGTTATCCGTTTCACCTTGCGCCCGCAAGCTTGCATTTGCGGCGCCTGCACGGTGCGGCCCGGCGGCCGCCGGGCCGCAAGCCTGATCAGCGAAATTTTTTGTCATGCCGCCTTCGCGCCGCCGCGTTCTGCTCTTGCAGAATGGCATCGACGCGCTCCGACGCTTCGCGCGACCATGCCTGCGCCAATTCGATATCCGGGAAATACTCGGGCAGGCGGTAAGCCAGCCAGGCATAGGCCGAATACAAGCGGCAAGTGTCTTCCACCTCGTGCAGATTGCGGTAGGACAGCGCATTGGCGTGCAGCCGCGACGCCTTTTTGCGCGACAGCGACACGGCCCAGTGTTCCCAAGCGCCCTGCAGGGAAACCACCTTGCTCGACACGGGCACCAGCGACATGGTGAACTTCTCGGCCACCGACAGCGGCAAGGTATCCAGCCAGACGGCGCGCTCGGACTGGTCCTCGGTGATGCGCGGGTAGAAAAAGCCGTCGGGCACGTCGATATTATGGATGAAGCGTTTCAGCAGGCGCGCCAGCGAAGTCTCGCCCGTGACCGAGGCGATGCGGTGCACATGCTCGAGCGTCGGCGCGACCGCGAAACCGCTGGCGTTCAGCGGCACCGGCTTTTCCTTCAGCAGCGCGCGCATGACTTCATGCGTCTCGGCATCGTAGCCGGCCACCAGCCCCTCTTGGTGCACGCCGAAACGCCCGGCGCGGCCGGCGATCTGGCGCGCCAGCGCGGCCGATATCTCTTCCTCGTCCTGCCCATTGAACTTGACGGTGGTGGTCATGACGATACGGGAAATCGGCATATTCAAGCCCATCGCGATGGCGTCGGTACCCACCACCACGTCGGCTGCACCGTCGCGGAAGCGCTGCGCCTGCGCCCGCCGCACCTCGGGCGACAGGTTGCCGTACACCGTGGCCACCGCCAAGCCCATGTCGGTGGCCAGGTCGCGCCACATCAGCACGTCGCGGCGCGAAAAGGCGATCAGCGCATCGCCGCGCCGCAGGCTGC
>DASYLQ010000345.1:0-9690 GCA_036009485.1 Janthinobacterium sp. | reverse complement strand
GGCTGAGCGGCGTCGTGCGTCACCAGGGCCGCGACCTGCTGCAGGCCGGCGAAGCGGACTTGCGCGCCTTGCGCGGCAAGGACATCGCGATGATTTTCCAGGAGCCGATGACCTCGCTGAATCCGCTCCACACGATAGGCGCCCAGCTCGGCGAAATGCTGCGCATCCACAGCGCGCTCGGACGGCAGGAGATCCGCGCCCAGTCGGTGGCGATGCTGCAGCGGGTCGGCCTGTCGCGCGCCGAACAATTGATGGGCGAATATCCGCACAGCCTGTCCGGCGGCATGCGCCAGCGCGTGATGATCGCCATGGCCCTGCTGTGCCGTCCCGGCCTGCTGATCTGCGACGAACCGACCACCGCGCTCGACGTCACGATCCAGGCCCAGATCCTCGACCTGATGCGCGGCCTGAAGGAGCAGCAAAACACCGCCATCCTGCTGATCACCCACGATCTCGGCGTGGTGGCGGAAATGTGCGAACGGGTGGTGGTGATGTACGCCGGCCAGGTGGTCGAGGAAAGCAGCGTGCGCGAATTGTTCGACGCGCCGGCGCATCCGTACACGCGGGCGCTGATGCGCGCCCGCCCGGCCCTGGGCGGCATCCCGGGCCAGGCGCTGGCGGCGATCCCCGGCACGGTGCCGGCGCCCGGCTCGGTGAACGCCGGCTGCCGCTTCGCCGCCCGCTGCCCGAAAGCCGACGCGCTGTGCCGCCAGCAGATGCCGGCGCTGGCCGCGGCCGGGCCCGGCCACCTGGTGCGCTGCTGGTATCCGCACTGACGCCATCCACTCCCCTTCATCCCGCCATCCCACCAGCCACCGGAACCCCATGCCAGACCTCCCGTCGCCAGCGCCGCTGGCCTTAGCGCCCCTGTTGAAAGTCAGCGGACTGAAAAAGCACTTTGCCTCGGGCGCGCGCGGCGGCGCCGTCGTCAAGGCGGTCGACGACGTCTCCTTCGAGATCGGCGCCGGCCGCACGCTCGGCCTGGTCGGCGAATCCGGCTGCGGCAAGTCGACCACCGGCCGCAGTGTATTGCGCCTGATCGAACCGAGCGCCGGCAGCATCGAGTTCATGGGCGAGGAAATCACCGCGCTGTCGCCGGCCCGGTTGCGGGCCATGCGGCGCGACATGCAGATGGTGTTTCAGGATCCGTATGCCTCGCTGAACCCGCGCATGCGCATCGGCGACGTGCTGGAAGAGCCGCTGATCGTGCACCGGCTGTTCGACCGCGCCGAGCGGCGCCGCAAGGTGGCCGAGATCCTCGAAGTGGTCGGCCTCAGCGCGGCCCACGCCAGCCGCCATCCGCACGAATTTTCCGGCGGCCAGCGCCAGCGCGTCGGCATCGCCCGCGCCATCATCACGCGGCCGAAACTGGTGGTCGCCGACGAAGCCGTGTCGGCGCTGGACGTGTCGATCCAGGCGCAGATCCTGAACCTGCTGAAAGACTTGCAGCGCGAACTGGGCCTGACCTATCTGTTCGTCTCGCACGACCTGGCCGTGATCCGCCACGTCAGCGACCATATCGGCGTGATGTACCTGGGGCGCATGGTCGAATACGGCCCCTGCGACAGCGTCTACGCCGAACCGCGCCATCCCTACACCCAGGCGTTGCTGTCGGCGATCCCGCGCGAGCACCCGGACCAGGTGCGCCGGCGCATCGTCCTGCAAGGCGGCATCCCGAATCCGGCAGCGCCGCCTTCCGGCTGCCATTTTCACCCGCGCTGTCCGTCCTGCATGGCGATCTGCAGCCGGGAAGCGCCGGCGCCGGTGGAAGTCCAGGCCGGCCAGTACGTGACTTGCCATCTTTACCGCTGAACCGCAATCCCACCAGACATCGCACCGCGCGACACAAAACAAGGATGACCATGCTGACCTTCAATTCGAACCACTATCCCTATGCTTCCCGCCGCAGCGCCGTCTACGGCCGCCGCGGCATGGTCGCGACCTCGCAGCCGCTGGCCGCGCAAGCCGGCCTGCAAGTGCTGCAAGCGGGCGGCAACGCGATCGACGCCGCCATCGCCGCCGCCGCCGCGCTGAGCGTGGTCGAGCCGACCGCCAACGGCATCGGCGGCGACGCCTTCGCGCTCATCTGGTACCAGGGAAAATTGTATGGCTTGAACGCCAGCGGCCCGGCGCCGATGGCGATTTCGCTGGACCAGCTGAAAGCCGCCGGGCATACCAAGATGCCGCTGCGCGGCCCGATCCCGATCACGGTGCCGGGCACGCCCAGCGCCTGGGCCGCCATGTCGAAACGCTTCGGCCGGCTGACGCTGAACCAGTCGATGGCCGGCGCCATCGCACTCGCGCAGGACGGCTTCCCGGTCTCGCCGACGGTGGCGCTGGCCTGGAAAACCGCATATGCCCTGTTCACCGGCGAATTCAAGGCGGATTATTACCGGCACTGGTTTGACACCTTCGGCATCGACGGCCGCGCCCCGCAGCCCGGCGAAATCTGGCGCTCGGCCGGCCATGCGGCGACGCTGCGGGCGATCGCCGCCGACAATGCCGAAAGCTTTTACCGCGGCGCGCTGGCGGAAAAGATCGCCGCCTTCGTACGCGGCGCCGGCGGCTATCTCGACGTCGGCGACCTGGCCGCCTATCAGCCGGAATGGGTGGAACCGATCGGCGTCAATTACCGCGGCTACGACGTGTGGGAAATCCCGCCCAACGGCCACGGCCTGGTGGCGCTGCTGGCGCTGAATATCCTGAAGGGTTATGACTTCGCCGAGCGCGACACCGTGCTGACCCAGCACCGGCAGATCGAGGCGATCAAGCTCGCCTATGCCGATGGCCTGGCGCATATCGCCGACAGCGCGCACATGCGCGTCTCGCTCAAGGACTTGCTGTCGGATGCCTACGCCGACGAGCGCCGCAAGCTGATCGGCGACCAGGCCGCGCTGCCGCTGCCGGGCCAGCCGCCGCGCGGCGGCACGGTCTACCTCAGCACCGCCGACGGCGAAGGCAATATGGTCTCCTTTATCCAGAGTAATTACATGGGCTTCGGCTCCGGCATGGTGGTGCCCGGCACCGGCATCGGCCTGCACAACCGCGGCAACAACTTCGCCTTCGACGCCGAGCACCCGAACTGCCTGGCGCCGGGCAAGCGCCCTTACCACACCATCATCCCCGGCTTCCTCACCAGGGATGGCGAGGCGGTCGGCCCATTCGGCGTGATGGGCGGCTTCATGCAGCCGCAGGGGCATGTGCAAATGGTGATGAATACGGTAGACTTCCAGCTCAATCCGCAGGCGGCGCTGGACGCCCCGCGCTGGGAGTGGGAGGAAGGCAGGAAAGTGAGTATCGAGCACACCACACCGGAACACCTGTTCCGCGCGCTGCTGGCAAAAGGGCATGAACTGAGCTGGTCGCCCAACCAGATCGGCTTCGGACGCGGCCAGATCATCTGGCGCGACCGCCATGGCGTGCTGTGCGGCGGCACCGAACCGCGCGCCGATGGCGTCGTTGCCGCATGGTGAACGGCGCTGGATCACGGGGCGGCCACCCGGCCGTCCACCACAGATGAATGCATGATGACCAAATATCCAACGCTCTTGGCCGAACAGCCGGAAGGCGACGACGACGCCGCGCCGAAAAGCGGTCCGCTGCCCGAATACGTGTATGCCCAGCTGCGCGAAGACATTTTCGAGATGCGCCTGCTGCCGGGCGACCAGATCACCGAGACCGAGATCGCCGCCCATTTCAAGGTATCGCGCACGCCGGTGCGGGAAGCGCTGCAGCGCCTGCAGAGCGACGGCCTGATGCAGGGCTATGTGCGCGGCGGCTGGGCCGTGGTGCCGATCGACTTCAAGCGCTTCAAGGATTTGTACGAAGTGCGCAAGCTGATCGAGACCTTCGCCGTGGCCAAGCTGTGCAGCGGCGCCGAAGGCATCGACCAGCAGTTGATCGAGGAATTGAAAACCACCTGGTGCGTGGCGTCCGCGGCGCGGCTGGACGACGGCCGCCGCGTCGCCGCCCTGGACGAGGCTTTCCACCAGGCGCTGGTGCGCGCCACCGGCAACCTGGAAATGGCCGGCGCCTTCGACCGCATCACCGACCGCATCCGCATCGTCCGGCGTCTGGATTTCGTGTACGGCGATTGCGTCGCCTCGACCTACGAAGAGCACGCCACCCTGCTGGCGCGCATCGCCGCCGGGCAGAGCGCGGAGGCGGTGAAACTGATGACCGAGCATATCGAAGGTAGCCACGCCGAGGTCAACCAGATCACCCTGCACCGCCTGCGCAGCATGCGCGCCTCGGCCAGTTCCGAGCGCGTGGCTTACCTGCCGTCAAGGCCGCGGCGCCAGGCTTGAGCGGCAGCGCTATCTATACTCTTTTGTAATTTGCCGGAACTTGCCGGCTCCGGGTGGAGTCTGATTCTATTCAGATGCACTCGGGGGCGCGGCATGACGAAGACAGCGAAGACAGGGCACGGCGGGGTCGGGGGCGAAACGATCATTCCCTTGCACCAGGAAGAACTGCATGTTGCCACCCGCACGGTCGATACCGGCAGCGGGGTACGCCTGCACAAGTCGGTCAAGGAAGCACCGTTCACGGTAGCCGAAACCTTGCTGCACGATGAACTCGAGGTGAGCCGCGTCGTCATCGACAAAATCGTCGCGCCGGCCGAGGCGCCCGTCAGCCGCTATGAAGGCGATACCCTGATCGTCCCGGTGCTGGAAGAAATCCTGGTCGTGGAAAAACGCATCCGCATCAAGGAAGAAATCCACGTCGCCAGGACGCGCCGCGCCACCGCCTACAGCGAAACCATGCACCTGAAAACGGAAGAGCTTGCCATTGAACGTTTTGGCGGCGCGCCCGCGCCGCCCGAGCCGGAAGGCAGCGCCTGACAGCCATTCCATCATCCATCAGCAACAAACCAGGCCAGACAACAGGAGGATCATCATGCAACACACCATTGCAGCCGTATTCGACAACCGCGAGTCGGCCCAGCAAGCCATGGACGATTTGCTGGCGTCCGGTTTCCCGCGCCAGGATGTGCGCCTGACCGAGAAAGACCAGGCCGCCGCCAGCCCGTCCCCGGCCGCCGGCGAGACGCAAGACCATGGCTTCAGCTTCAGCCATTTTTTCACCCATCTCTTCGGCGGCGACGATGAACGCCAGGCACAAACCTATTCCGACGCCGTCAGCCGCGGCCATTATGTGCTGACCCTGGCGGCTGCGGACGAAGCCGAGGTCGAGCGCGCCGCCGACATCGTCGAACGACACGGACCGGTCGACATCGATGAACAGGGCGGCGCAGCGCTGCAGGCCGAGGACGGCAAACAACGCTATTCGACGCTGCCGCGGCAGCAGGATCTGCAAGCCGCACAGACCCAGGGCAGCATGCAATCGGCGCAAGGCGCAACGCAGGGGACGGTCCAGGGCGAGGCGCAAGCGGGATCGATGCAGCGGGCGCAAAGCGACGCCGGCGCCACGGCCATTCCAGTGATCCAGGAAGAGCTGAAAGTCGGCAAGCGCGAAGTCCAGCGCGGCGGCGTGCGCATTTTCCGCCGCGTCGTTGAAACCCCGGTCAGCGAAAGCATCGGCTTGCGCGAGGAACACGTCAGCGTCGACAGGCGTCCGGCCGACCGGCCGCTGAATCCGGGCGACGCCGCGGCATTCCAGGAAACCTCGTTTGAACTGCGGGAAACCGCCGAGGAAGCCGTGGTTGAAAAATCGGCCAGGGTGGTCGAGGAAGTCGTCGTCGGCAAGGAAGTCACGCAGCGCGAACAGCAAATCCAGGATTCCGTGCGCCACACCGAAGTCGAGGTCGAACAATTGTCGGCCGGCAGCGCCAGCGATGACGACGCTTATTTCCGTCAGCACTGGAATAGCAACTATGCCAGCAGCGGCGGCAATTACGATACGTATGCGCCGGCCTACCGCTATGGCACCACCATGGCCGGCGAGCAGCAGTATCGCGGCCGCGCCTGGGACGACGTGGCGCCGGCCTTGCAGCAGGACTGGGAAAGCCGGAATTCCGGCTCCACTTGGGAACAAATGAAGGCTGCCGTGCGCCATGGATGGGAAAGGATTACGTCCTGAGGCTGGCTGGCCTCTGCTGAAAACCCTCGATACTGAGGTGGTGAGACATTTCCTTTTGGAAAGTATGATAAGGTAGCCCGTGCCTGCGTTCGCGTACTGTTGCGACCCGGTTCTTTCCGCTACCTTATGACCAATTCTCCCACCCTGCTGCAACTGTTCTCTCCCCCGGCCGAGCCGGGGCTGCTGAATTACAGCCACCATGATACGGCGCTGGTGCTGCTCTCGATCACCATTGCCATTTTTTCATCATGGATGGGGTTGCAACTGGCAGCCCAGGCGCAATCCGCCGCCAGCCGCACGCTGCGCAATATGGCCTTGCTGAGCGGCAGCCTGGCGCTCGGCTGCGGCGTCTGGGCCATGCATTTCATCGGCATGCTGGCTTTCGACCTGTGCATCCCGGTGGAATACGATCCGGGCCTCACCATGCTGTCGGTCCTGCCCAGCCTGGCGGCATCGTATGTCGCCCTGGCGATCCTGGCGCGCCAGCGGGTCACGCGCTGGGCGCTGGCCAGCGGCGGCCTGCTGGTCGGCGCCGGCATCGGCGCCATGCATTACACCGGCATGGAAGCGATGCGCATGAGCCTGGGCCTGCGCTATGATCCCTTCATGTTCGCGCTATCGATCGTCGTCGCGGTGGTGCTGGCGACGCTGGCGTTGTGGGTCCGCTTCAGTCTGCGCGGCTTCCGCGAGCGCTACGATGCGCGCCTGCTGGCGCTGGCCTCGGCCGGCGTGATGGGTTGCGCCATCGCCGGCATGCACTACACCGGCATGGCGGCGGCGCGCTTCGTCGGCCACCTGCCGCCAGGCAGCACGGCCGGCGGCGGCAGCACCTTCCTGGCGCTGGCGACGACCCTGATCACGCTGGCTTTCACCGCCTTTGTCGTCGCCGCCAACGGCTGGCTGCGCTACCGCGAACTGTTCCGCCAACTGAGCCAGAGCGAAAACTGGATGCGCGCCCTGCTCACCACCACCGTCGACGGCGTCATCACGGTCGACCAGGACGGCACCATCCAGGAATTCAACCTCTCGGCCGAGCGCATCTTCGGCTGGGCCCGCGCCGAGATCCTCGGCCGCAATATCTCTTTGCTGATGACCGACCCGCAGCGCTCGGCGCGCGAAGGCTTGTTGAAGCATTTGCGCGAAGGCGACCTGGGCGGCTCAGGGAACGGCCGCGAAGTGACCGGCGTGCGCAAGGACGGCGCCCAGGTGCCGCTGCGGCGCGCCATGGGCCATGCGCGCATGGCCGGCAGCGATTTGTTCGTGCTGTTCATTACCGACATCAGCGAACGGCGCGCGATCGAGCTGGCGTTGCGCGACAGCGAGCAGCAATTCCGTTCGCTGATCGGCAATATCCCCGGCATTTCCTTCCGTTGCATGGCCGCCGAAGGCCAGCCGCTGGTCTTCATCAGCGACGGCGTCGAATGCGTCGCCGGCTACCCGGCCGCCGACTTTGTCGGAGCGGCGCCGCGGCGCACGCTGAGCTCCCTGATCCCGCCCGACGAGCTGGTCCGCGTCGACGCCGCGATCGCCCGCTGCATCGAGCAAGAGCAGCCCTACCTGATCGAATACCATCTGCAGCATGCCGACGGCGGCATCCGCTGGATGTGGGAAAACGGCAACGTCGTGCGCGATGCCGAAGGCCAGGTGCGCTGGGTCGACGGCGTCATCCTCGACATCAGCGAACGGCGCGCCATGGAAGTCGACCTGCGCCAGGCCAAGGAAGCGGCCGAGCACGCGGCGGCGGCGCGCGCCAGCTTTGTCGCCAACATGAGCCATGAAATCCGCACGCCGATGAATTCCATCCTCGGCTTCACCGACGTCCTGCTGGACAGCGAGCTGCAGCCGGAACAGCGGCGCCACCTCGACACGGTGCGCAACGCCGGCCGCTCGCTGCTGCGCCTGCTGAACGACATCCTCGACACCGCCAAGCTGGACAAGGGCGCGGTGGAACTCGAGCCGGGCGACTACAGCTTGCTGGCGCTGATCGACGAACTGTCGTCGACCTTCGGCACCAGCGCCCGCAACAAGGGGCTGACGGTGGACATCGGCTACGATCCGGCCCTGCCGGCCTGGCTCCACGGCGACGAGCTGCGCGTGCGCCAGGTGCTCACCAACCTGCTCGACAACGCCATCAAGTTCACCGCCGCCGGCAAGGTCACGCTGCTGGCCAAGGCCCAGGGCGAGCAATTGCACATGATAGTGCAGGACACCGGCGTCGGCATCCCGCAAAACCGCCTCGACGCCATCTTCGAACCGTTCACCCAGGCCGACGTCTCGACCACGCGGCGTTATGGCGGCACCGGCCTCGGCACCACCATCAGCAAGCAGCTGGTCGGCCTGATGGGCGGGCGCATCTGGGCCGAGAGCCAGCCCGGCCAGGGCAGCACCTTCCACGTCGTGCTGCCGCTGGCGCCGGCGCGCAGCGCGCCGCAGCTGCAGCGCGAGCGCAGCGCCTTCGAGCTGCCGCCGCTGCGCGTGCTGGCGGCCGACGACGTGCCGCAAAACCTGGAGCTGCTCTGCCTGCTGCTGAAAAAGCGCGGCCACAGCGTGCAGACCGCCAGCGATGGCGAGCGCGCGGCGCAGCTGGCGGCCGGCGGCGGCTTCGACCTGATCCTGATGGACGTGCAGATGCCGCACGTCGACGGTCTCGCCGCCACCCGCGCCATCCGCGCCGACGAGGCGCGCGACGGCCGGGCGCGGGTGCCGGTGGTGGCGATGACGGCCAGCGTGCTGGAGGCGCACCGCAAGGCCAGCGCCGCCGCCGGCATGGACGGTTTCGCCCCCAAGCCGGTCGACTGGTGCGCGCTGTCGCATGAAATGGCGCGCGTGCTCGGCCTGTCGGACGGCGGCGCGGCGCTGGTCCAGGTGGCCTGGTCCGGCCAGCGCGTGCTGAACCGCAAGGCCGGGCTGGAACGCTGGGCCGACAGCGAGGACGCTTACCGCCAGGCGCTGGTGCGCTTCGACCGCGACCATAGCGGCATGGCGCAGGCGCTGGCGCTGATGCTGAAGAACGCCGAATTCACGGCGGCGCAGGAGCGCGCGCACAAGGTGCGCGGCGTCGCCGCCAACCTGGGGCTGGAACAACTGGCCGCCACGCTGGGCCAGATCGAGCGGCTGTGCGCGGCCGGCGGCGGCAAGGACGGCGCCATGAGCGAGGCCGTCAGCCTGCTGGTGGCGCAATTGCCGGCGGCGCTGCTGGCGATCCGCAGCAATACCGCGGCGGAAGCCGCGGCGCCCGCAGTGGCGCCGGCGGCCGAGACCGAAGCGGCCGTCTTCGACGCGGCCCTGGCCCTGGCCGCCGGCGCCGCGCTGCTGCAGTCGCTGCAGCGCGGCGCCCTCGACGATGCCGCGCTGGGTGGCCTGGCGGCCAGCCTGGGCGGCCACGCCGCCGCGGCCGAACTGGCCCACATCCAGGTGGCGCTGGCCGATTTCGATTTTCCCCTGGCGCTGGATAAACTGCAGACCCTGCTGCGCGCACTGGAACCGCAACCGACATGAACAAGCACACTCTCCCGCCGCTGCCGCTGCTGCTGGCCGTCGACGACGAAGCCGGCAACCTGCAATTGCTGCGCCAGATCCTGCAAGACAGTTACCGCCTGCTGTACGCCAAGGATGGCCCGCGCGCGCTGGAACTGGCGAAGCAGGAAA
>DASYLQ010000344.1:0-6935 GCA_036009485.1 Janthinobacterium sp. | reverse complement strand
GAGTTCTACGTCTACAAGCCCGCGCTGCAGGCCGGGCGACCGGCGATCCTCAAGCGGGGCGTGGGCGAGAAGGCCACCAAGATGGTCTACACCGAGCACGCCGAGGTGGGCCGGACGACGGAGTTCGTCGACGTCGAGCCCGCGCAGCGGCGGCTGCTGTCGCTCACCGACGACGAGGTCACCGAGCTCGCCCGGCAGGCGGTGCGGATCGAGGAGCACTACGGCCGGCCGATGGACATCGAGTGGGGCAAGGACGGGCTGACGGGCGAGATCTTCATCCTGCAGGCGCGCCCGGAGACCGTGCAGTCCCGCTCCGGGAACACCACCGAGCGGTACAAGCTCACCGGCACCGGGACGGTGGTGGTCGAGGGGCGGGCGATCGGGCAGAAGATCGGGGCCGGGGCGGTCCGGGTGCTGTCCGACATCGACGAGATGGACTCCTTCACCCCCGGCGACGTGCTGGTCGCGGACATGACCGACCCCGACTGGGAGCCGATCATGAAGCGGGCGTCGGCGATCGTCACCGACCGCGGCGGCCGCACCTGCCACGCGGCGATCATCGCCCGCGAGCTGGGCGTGCCGGCCGTCGTCGGCTGCGGCGACGCCACCGAAGTGCTGAAGGACGGCACCTTCGTCACCGTCTCCTGCGCCGAAGGCGACGAGGGCAAGATCTACGACGGCTTGCTGGAAACCGAAGTGTCGGAAGTGGCGCGCGGCGAACTGCCAGAGATTCCGCTGAAGATGACGCTCAACATCGGCAATCCGCAACAGGCCTTCGACTTCCAGGCTATCCCGAACGAGGGCGTCGGCCTGGCGCGCCTGGAATTCATCATCAACAACAACATCGGCGTCCACCCGCGCGCCATCCTCGAGTATCCGAACATCGACGCCGACCTGAAAAAGGCGGTGGAATCGGTGGCCCGCGGCCATGCTTCGCCGCGCGCCTTCTACGTCGACAAGCTGGCCGAGGGCATCGCCACCATCGGCGCCGCCTTTTGGCCGAAGAAAGTCATCGTGCGCCTGTCCGACTTCAAGTCGAACGAGTACAAGAAGCTGATCGGCGGTTCGCGCTACGAGCCGGACGAGGAAAACCCGATGCTGGGCTTCCGCGGCGCGGCGCGCTACCTGTCGGCCGACTTCGCCGGCGCCTTCGAGATGGAATGCCTGGCCTTGAAGCGGGTGCGCAACGACATGGGCTTGACCAACGTCGAGATCATGGTGCCCTTCGTGCGCACCCTGGGCCAGGCCGAGAAGGTCGTCAACCTGCTGTCGAAAAACGGCCTGGTGCGCGGCGAAAACGGCCTGCGCCTGATCATGATGTGCGAAGTGCCGTCGAACGCCATCCTGGCCGATCAGTTCCTCGACCATTTCGACGGTTTCTCGATCGGTTCGAACGACCTGACCCAGCTGACCCTGGGCCTGGACCGCGATTCCGGCATGCCTTTGCTGGCGGCCGACTTCGACGAGCGCGATCCGGCCGTGAAAGCCATGCTGTCGCTGGCGATCAAGGCGTGCACTTCGAAAGGCAAGTACGTCGGCATTTGCGGCCAGGGTCCGTCGGACCACCCGGACTTCGCATTCTGGCTGATGGAGCAGGGCATCGAATCGCTGTCGCTGAATCCGGACTCCGTGATCGATACGTGGCAAAAACTGGCGGCAATGCGTTAAGCCGAAATATTGCTCGGCCGCGTGCCGGGAAGTGCATACAAGGTTTGGAAAATAATGGTGAAAAGCGAACTTTGAGATATTGACGCTGGCGCGATTTAGGCTAGACTAGCTGTCTATAAATGTTTGAAAAAAAACTATTAGTTATACTCTTCCATCGTGCGTGAAGACCCCCGTTGTCCGTGTGGCGGCGGGGGTTTTTGCATTTGCGGGTGGACGGGCTTACATTGGAACACTCTGGGAGGGGGCGATGGCTAATTGGATGGGCTGGTTCCTGGCGGCGGGGCTGGTGGTGATACTCGAACTGTTCAGCGGCACGTTTTATCTGCTGATGATCGCCATCGGCGCCGCCGCCGGCGGCCTGGCCGCGCTGGCCGGCGCCGCCGTGCCGCTGCAGGCGCTGATCGCCGCCATCGTCGGCGTCGCCGCCACCCTGCTGCTGCGGCGCAGCCGCTACGGCAAATTCAGCAAGACCGATGCGGCGCGCGACCCCAACGTCAACCTGGATATCGGCCAGAGCATCGCCGTCGCGCAATGGCAGGACGGCGGCGCCCGCGTGATGTACCGCGGCGCGCTGTGGGACGTCGAGCTGGCGGCCGGCGCCAGCCCGGCGGCCGGCACCTATACGATACGCGAGGTGCGCGGCAGCCGGCTCATCGTCGGCTAGCGCGCACCACGTCGGCGCGGCATCGTCAACGCAAGACCAAGAGGAGTGCAATCCATGGAAATCGGCATCGGTAACGTTTCGTTTATATTGTTTATATTGGCCCTGGTGTTCGTCTTCAAGACCATCAACGTGGTGCCGCAGCAGCATGCCTGGGTGGTCGAGCGCCTCGGAAAATACCACGCCACGCTGGGGCCGGGCCTGAACATCGTGGTGCCCTTCATCGACCGCATCGCCTACAAGCATTCGCTCAAGGAGATCCCGCTCGACGTGCCGCCGCAGGTCTGCATCACGCGCGACAATACCCAGCTGCAGGTCGACGGCATCCTGTACTTCCAGATCACCGACGCGATGCGCGCCTCCTACGGCTCGTCGAACTACATCGCCGCCATCACGCAACTGGCGCAGACCACCCTGCGCTCGGTGATCGGCAAGATGGAGCTGGACAAGACCTTCGAGGAGCGCGACCACATCAACACCGCCATCGTCAACGCCATCGACGAATCGGCCGCCAACTGGGGCGTCAAGGTGCTGCGCTACGAAATCAAGGATTTGACGCCGCCGAAGGAAATCCTGCACGCGATGCAGGCGCAGATCACCGCCGAGCGCGAAAAGCGCGCGCTGATCGCCGCCTCCGAAGGGCGGCGCCAGGAACAGATCAACATCGCCAGCGGCGAACGCGAGGCGGCCATCGCCCGCTCCGAGGGCGAGAAGCAGGCTTCGATCAACCGCGCCCAGGGCCAGGCCACGGCCATCGTCGCGCTGGCCGAAGCCAACGCCGAGGCCTTGCGCCAGGTCGGCGCAGCGATCCGCGAACCGGGCGGCGAGGCGGCGGTCAGCCTGAAGGTGGCGGAACAATACGTCGGTGCTTTCGCCCAGTTGGCCAAGACCAATAATTCCATCGTCGTGCCGGCCAACCTGGGCGACATGGCCGGCTTGATCGCCACGGCGATGCAGGTCGTCAAGACGCAAAAATAGCACCCGGCGAGCGCAGGCCGGCATATCCAATCAATCAGGCGCAATGCCTCCAAAAGATATAGTCGAGGAGTCGCTGCGCATTAGGCGCGCCTGCTTGAAACATATGCGGGCGCCGTGAATGAATTCATTATTGTAATATTGGAAATATTGGCATTGAATTAGCCTGGTTCGGGCTGGAAGTTATTCAGCATTTGGCAATGAAAACCCGTGTTGCCGTGTTTTTAGTTGTAAAAAAAATTAAAAATCACGTAAATCGCGTTACATTTGGATAGAATTCCATTATTCTATCGTTTTATTGTTCAACATCATCAAGGACCTCATCATGGATTTATCCAACCTCTCGCTAGCCGAACTGCGCCAACTGCAAGACGACATCAAAAAACAAATGAAAAAACGTGAGCAAGACGATTTGAGCAAGGCCCGGGAACAAATCCTGGCAATCGCCCAGAGCGTGGGCGTTTCGGTAAAGGAACTGGTCGGTACCGGTATCCGCGTCAAAACCGGTACCGTCGCCGTGCGTTATCGCAATCCAGCCGATGCATCGCAGCAGTGGACCGGCCGCGGCCGTCAGCCGAAATGGGTCAAGGAATGGACCGATGCCGGCAAATCGATGGATGGTTTGAAGGTTTAATCACCGTTCATTCGGATGCTTGCCTGGTATTCACGCAAGCATCCGGGAACGCGCCGTACGGCGGAACATATCAGCGAGTGGAAAAATTACGGCGCAAGGCCGTTAATTGCGTTGCAGCATGGAACGTACAATACCTTCCTTCGCCAGCACATAATCCTGTCCGGCCAGTACGAAATTGGTATTCGGCTGAATCACCTTGATATTGATGAACACCGTATCGCTGGTTTCGGCATAGGAGCCGACCACGATCGCCTGGGCATTATGCGTATGCGCTACTTCACCGATCTCGCGCGTCAGCATCAATTCACCCTGGTTGCGTTTTAAATACACGTTGTTTCGCAACTTCATTTCCAGCATATTCAATCCGCCTTGCGCCAGCCGGGTCGAGATCTGTTCCGACACCAGGCGGCCCAGGGTCGAAGTCTGCTCCAGCGAATCGATGTTGACGACGGTGGCCATGATCAGCGGTTTGTCGGCCAGCAGTTTGCCGTTCAACTGCAGCAACAAGGCGTCCGCAGCCTTGTAATTGGCGGCGACAAAGGCGTTCGAGCTGACCGACGCATAATTCGGCCCTTCTTCTTTCGGCGTCGACGAGCAGGCGCTTAAACAGAGCGCGGACACCAGCAGCGGTAATGCCAGAAAGGGCAGGGTGGCCGGATTTTTTTTCATTGTTCGGTAGGCGGATGGATGCACGGTCAGCCGCCCCGGACCGTGAAGGTCTTCGTCAGTTGCGGCGGCGGTGGCGGTTGATCTTTGGATGGCGGCGGCGCCACTTCATACAGATAGCGGTCGCTGTCGGTGACGTAATACACGGAAGTCGAACGGGCATAATAACGCCGCTCGTCGGAAACCGAAATGGTCAGCACGATTTCCGTTTTTGGCGTCAGGCCCGAGGAAAACTCGGAACGGAACCAGGAATAGGCGTCACGGTGCCGAAAGGGCGGCGCCTCGGCGGCGGCCGGGGCGCCGACATCGTTCACGTTCGTCAATACCCAGGCGCCGCCCATTAATTCGGAGCGTTCGCCGGCAAACATGTATTGGGGGCGGTCGGCGCCGAATGCCACGACCTGGGTGTCGATTTCCACTTTCAGCGCGCCGGCAGGCGCCTTGCCGACCACATAACCGTCATTGACCAGCGAGGTGATCAACTGGCTCGCCATGGTTTGGTTGAATGCGGTGAATTGGACCGGCTCGACATACAGCGGAATATTCGGCGTCTTCCTGATGGCCGGTTCCAGTTGTTTCTCGATATGCGAGGAAATGGCTTTCCAGTGCGCCACCGCCTGCAGTTTATCCTGCTTGGACATCGGGGCATTGGCCGCCAGCGGCACCGGGGAATAAGGCGCCGCGCATCCCGCCAGCAAAAAGGTGGTGAATATCGCAAGCTTGGTTTTTAAGACCATTAATTCCTCGTGCTCAAGTAAGAATGACGCAGTTGTGCTGTATAGGCCGGTGCGCGAAGGCTGGTTTCCGCGATTATACCTCTGCCGCCGCGGACTTTAGCATATGCATTTCCAAGTGGCAATTAACCAACAAGCCATGGAAAATCGGCCCTGTCCGGGATGGCCGGCAAAGCAAGGGCGTGCATAATAAAAACCCGGCGCCTGGCCGGGTTTTTTGTCATGACAGCTTAGCGGTGCGCCGGGTTTAGCGCCTATGTGTTTTCATGGCGGCCTGCACTTCGCGGGCGCCGTCGCGGTCTTTTTCGGCGGCGCGCTTGTCGTGTTGTTTTTTACCCTTGGCCAGACCGACCTCGCATTTGATGCGGCCGCCCTTGTAATGCAGGTTGAGCGGCACCAGCGTATAACCGGAGCGTTCAACCTTGCCGATCAGCTTATTCATTTCGGCTTTATGCAGCAGCAGCTTGCGGGTGCGCACCGCTTCCGGATGAATATGCGTGGAGGCCGTCGGCAGGGCGCTGATATGGGCGCCGAACAGGAACAGCTCTTCGCCGCGGACGACGACATACGCTTCCTTGATTTGCACGCGCGCGTCGCGGATGGCCTTGACTTCCCAGCCCTCCAGCACGATGCCCGCTTCATAGCGGTCCTCGATGAAGTAGTCGTGAAAGGCTTTTTTATTGTCGGCGATGGTCATGAGATGGTAAATGTGCGCGGGTCGGTTAAAATCGGTGGATCTGACATCATAGCAAACGGTTCTTTAACAATGGCAGTAGTGCATAAATCAGTTTTCCTGGGATACAGCGCGGAACAGATGTTCGCCCTGGTGGAAAAAATCGAGGATTATCCCAAATTTCTGCCATGGTGTGGCGGCGTCGAAGTGCGCGAACGCAGCGAGAAGGCGGTCATCGCCAGCCTGGCCATACATTACCACGGCGTCCGCCAAAGCTTCACGACGTCCAACGAAAACACGCCGCCGTCCACCATCAAAATGACGCTGGTGGACGGGCCTTTCAAGTGCCTGGACGGAACCTGGACTTTCAAGGCCCTGCGCGCGGACGCCTGCAAGGTGGAACTCGACCTGCATTATGAATTCTCCAGCCGGGTGCTGGATTCGCTGATCGGGCCGGTATTCGGCATGATCGCCAACAGCATGGTCGATTCCTTTTGCAAGCGCGCCGACACGGTGTATGGCGGCCAGCATGGCTGACGCCGCGCCGCCATTCATCCGTGTCCAGGTGTGTTATGCCACGCCGGAC
The DNA here is from genome assembly GCA_036009485.1 of Janthinobacterium sp. GTDB lineage: Bacteria > Pseudomonadota > Gammaproteobacteria > Burkholderiales > Burkholderiaceae_D > Janthinobacterium. The sequence goes on along the minus strand of DASYLQ010000344.1, from coordinate 338 downwards.
CTTGAATTCCTGCGCGACCTGCAACTGGCGCCGGGAAGCACGCTGGAGCAGGCCGTGCTGCAAAGCGGCTTGCTGAAGGAAGTGCCGGGCATAGTCCTGGCCACGGCTCCGGTCGGGATCTACGGCAAGAAAAAGACGCTGGCCACCGTCTTGCGCGAACACGACAGGGTTGAAGTCTACCGGCCGCTGCTGGCCGATCCAAAGGAAGCGCGCCGCCGCCGCGCCGGCGCCAAGGGCAAAACCTAAGGCTGGCCGCTAAGTACCCATTCATAAATAATTGTGTTTTTTGTTTTCCATATCGGGCGCGCTGCGGCGTTGCCCGTCGCTAGCAGTGCTCG
>DASYLQ010000343.1:0-4064 GCA_036009485.1 Janthinobacterium sp. | reverse complement strand
GCCGCTTCGGAGCCGTAGCCCAGGTCGAAGCTCACGCCTTCATCGGCCAGCCTGCTGCGGGTGCCGCCCCAGTCGCCGAACAGGTAGGGGCCGGTGCCGAGGTCGTCGGCATGCGCCGGCAGGGCGGCCAGGCCCGTGCTCAAGGCCAGGCCCACGCCAGCCATGCTCAAGGTCCATGAGAGGGGCCTGGTGTTCAGGGTTGCGTACATATTGTTTGTCTCCAATAATTTTTAATGGATCGATCCCAGCCCCGCCTGTATGCGCGGGAAAGGATAGGTAATTATCAAAAACATAGGATCAGCAGCTTATTGCGATCAATCCATGCCTGACCGCGGAACGGACTGGCCGTGTCGTCTGACAACTGACGGCTGCGGCTAGCCTTTCTTGCTGATTCTTGCTGATCGATTCTTGCTAATTCCCCTTTTTCTGGAATACGACATGGGTATGTACCGTCTGCCCGCGAGGGGGGACGGTGCATTTGTTTATTTTGCCAGAGTAATTAATTTGTTGTCGTATGACTGCCGGCGAACCGGGCCGCCTTGGGCGTGCGCCGGGTCAGCGCCGGCTCCTGGCTGCCGCAAAGCCTGTGGCGCCACACGGCGTCGCTGGTGTCGGGCTTGCTCGCGGACGGCCCGAGCCGCTGTTCGGCGCTGCCGCGCCCTATGCGGAAATCGACGCCTGCTTTCCGGCGCCGCCGGCCTCAGGGCAAACCGGCAGAGCAAATTAACAAACTTTAAGGTTCCCTTAACGAAATTTTAGATATGCTGGAACCTTCTTCTTTTTACAGACTATCGCGACCATCCGCCTTCGGGCTGTCCTTGCATGCAGCATGCGGCGGTCCGGCGCGGGCTTTCGATCATTATTCATGCATAAAATACATCTGACCTTGCTGGTCGCCTGGAGCGTAGGCAGCGGCGTCTGCCACGCCCAGTCGACGCCTGCCCCTTTACCTTCCGTGCAAACGGCGCTGACGGCGACTTGCATCGCTTGCCACGGCGCCATGGGCGAGGGCAATGTATCCGGCGTGCCGCGGCTGGCCGGCAAAAATCCCGAGTATCTGGCCCACGCGCTGACCATGTTCAAGGCCGGCACGCGGGCCAGTCCGGAAATGCAGGCCGTGGCGGCGGGATTGTCCGACAGCGACATCCAGTCGCTCAGCCATTTTTTTTCCGAACAACACCCGCCCCGCATCAAGGATGCGACGCCGCCTGACGCAAGCCTGGCGGCGGCCGGCAGGGAGTTGGCCGAGGCCGGCGCCGGCGCAGACATTCCCGCTTGCTTCAGTTGCCATGGCGCAGGGGGCAAGGGTAATGGCGCGCGCTTCCCGGTCATTGCCGGCGAATCCGGGGCGTTTATCGTGCGCCGCCTGAAGGAATTTCAGGCGCGGGCAAAGACCACGCCGACGGGGCCGCGCACGATGACCGATTTGGCCGCGAAATTAAGCGAGGCGCAGATCCGCCAGGCCGCCGCCTTCCTGTCGCAGATCGATCCCTGAAGCCGGCGCCGAATACAAAAGGGGGCGAATCAATGTGGCTTGATTCGCCCCCTTTTTACTGCTGGGTACCTGCTGTTTTACTTCACCCCGGCGTAGTCGCCGGGGCCGGTGCGATGAGCCGATTACTTATGCAGCGCCCAGACGTTGGTCTGGTTGGCATCCGGGCCGGACTGGGCTGGCGTGGCGACGTCGGCCGACTGTTTCTGCGTGTAGCCGGCAGGCGCCACGAAGGCATGGTTGATCGGACGCACTGAATCGAAGTGGGTATCGGCGCTCGATGCATATTCAGGCAGGTTCAAGATGTTCGCCGCAATGAATTTTTCCGTGTACTTGGAACGGTTCATATAGGAGCCATCGACTGCCGGATCGGCCAGCTGGAACATGTCTTGCAGCGTGCGCACGAAGGAGAAGTGGCTGTAAGCGTCACTATCCTTGATGCCGGTCGGCGCATTGGCCTGATTGTTCAGGATGCCGTAGACGCTTTCGCCGTGACCGCGGTTGCCCATGGTGTATTTGACGACCGAGGAATCGACCGAGAAAGTGCCGTCGGCGTTTTGCTTGAGCGGATTGGCCACCGAGCTGTTGGCCGGATTCCAGCCGCAGCAAGAGTCGAAGCCGGAAGCCGCATTACCTTCGTCAAACATCAGCACGATGGCGACGCGTTTTTGCGGATTCTTCCAGAGGGCGGAAGCCTGGATTTTCTTGACCACGCTGTCGACGTAGTTATCGCCGCGGGTAATGATCGCGCCGCCGGTGGCGGTCGCCACGTTGTTGGCCACCGAGCTGCAATCGCTGGCGCTGACGGCGGTCGCGCTGCCGGCAACCGTGCCTTTGACCGTGATGCCGTGCATGTCGTCGCATTGATCCGGAACGACGAAGTTGACGGCGCCGATATTGCCGCTGGCCAGGTCGGTACCGAACTGGTCGAAATCGTAGTTGGCAGGGATAGCATAATCCGTGCTGTTTTTCAGGGTGGCATCCCATTGGCCGCCGCCCATTGTGCGGTTGCTGAACTTGAACTCAGGCGCGCTGCGCACGTTCTGGTATGCCATGCCGGGGTGATGCTTGGTGCGGTACAACTGCGCCGGCAACGGCAGGGTCAGGTTGGCGTTGCCGACCGCGACGGTGTTGCCGCCCATGGTGCCCGGTGCGTAGACGTGATCTTGCGCCGTGACGGCGGAGTCGCCCACGCTATCGGTACGGAAATCCTGGCCGGGATTCATCGACTCGCTGTAAGTTCTCCAGTTCAGGCCGGCGCTGGTGAGCGCGTTGAACAGGTTCGGACGGTTGACGATGTTGTGGCTGACGTCGACGCCAGGCTGGGTGCAGACGGCGGCGAACGGCGATTTCGCCAGGCCGGGCTGGGTATTGTCCGGCAGCGGCAAGTCCTGCGGCGCATTGGCGCCGGTGGCGTCGCAGTTCCACTGGCTGTCGTCGGTGATGCCGAAGTCGTCGGCGCCGCCCAGGGCGGTGTAGTTCGGCTCGCTTGGGTTGCCGGTGGCGTAGTAGCTGGTCAACTGGTTGCCGGCCGCCAGATAGGCATTGATTTTTGGCGCGAACGGCGAATTCAGGATCGCCGAGGTTGCCTTGTTTTCCAGCATGACGATAAAGATATGGTCATAGCGCGGGATGCCTTCGACGGCGAAGGCTGCTTGCTGCGATTGCAGGAAGGTGATCGCGGTGCGCGGATCGGCGCCGGTATTGACCGTCGCTTGCGTGACGCCGGCCAGGCCTTTCAGGCGCGGATCGCCGCCCGGCACAGCCAGCGCGTCCGGATACAGGTCGCCACGGTCGAGCTTGGTGATGGCGTAGGTGTAGCGATTACTCAAGGCATTCGATTCGGCCAGCATCGCGGTTTGCGCGGCGCCGCTGGCGCTGTTGATGTCGGCCAGGACAGTGGTCGCCGGCACGCCCAGGCGGGCCGCCAGGTTGGCTTTTTCGGTGGCGTAGCTGCTGCTGTTGGCTTCGACCGAGCGCGCCACTTCGGAAGAGAAGGGGCTGATCACGATGCCGGCGGACTGGTCGTTGACCTGGTCCAGCGAAGCGCGCAAGACGATGCGCGAGGCCACCTTGGCGCCGTTCGCGGTATTCGTCGCGCTGCCGCCGATATCGGCGATCAGCGGCGCCGCGGCGCTGACCGTCAGCGTGAAATTGCCTTTGGCGTCGGTCATGACCGGATTTTCGCCGCTGTCGCATTTGCCGTTGTTGTTGGCGTCGACGCAAACCATGGCGCCTTGATAGTAGCCAGCCAAAACGGTCTGGTCGCCGGTGCTGCCCGGTTTCAGGGCGCTGCTGGTGACGATACCTTTGAGCGTGACGCCGGGCGTGGCCGGGGTCGACGCCGCGGGGGACGAATCGCTGCCGCCGCAACCTGCCAGCAGCATCGCTGCGGCCACGGCGGTCAGCGACAAGTTGAAGGTGTTGTCATTCTTTGCTGCCATGAGTAATCCCCTTTTAAAAACACTTGATGTCAAAGTCGTCAATGTGTGAACGGGGCGTATCTTGACAGTTTTTTTTATGAAAATTATGAAAAGTTCATGACATTTTGATGACATTTTGATGACATGCG
>DASYLQ010000342.1:0-1706 GCA_036009485.1 Janthinobacterium sp. | reverse complement strand
CCGACTGCATCACGCCGCTGCTGGACGAAGCCGCCGCGCCGGCCGACTTGAACAAGGCGACCTGGGCCATTTTCTATTCCATCAGCAACACGCAGCCCGGCCTGCGCGGCGTCAGCTTCGGCGATTCGCTGATCAAGCGCGTGGTGGACACCTTGAAGGAAGAATTGCCCAAGCTGCGCTATTTCGCCACCTTGTCGCCGATCCCCGGGTTCCGTGGCTGGCTCGGCAAGCAGGTGCCCCAGCTGCTGACCAGCCTGGACAACAAGCAGCGCGACGCCTTGCGCCGGGTGGCCGGCACGGCGGAGGTGGAGCCCGCCCAGGTGCTGAAGCTGGTCGAGGACCCGGGTACGCTGGGCGAGAAATCGCCGGTGCGCCAACTGCTGCTTCAGTGGGCGGCGCAGTATCTGGTTCAGGGTTTGACCGAGGGCAAGCCGCTCGATCCCGTGGCACGATTCCACTTGGGCAATGGCGCACGCGTCGAGCGGCTGAACTGGAGCGCCGACCCGTCCGGCAAGGGCCTGAAGCAGTCTTACGGCTTGATGGTCAACTACCTCTATGACCTCAAGCGCCTGGACAAGCACAGGGTGATGCTGATGAAGGGCGCGGTTCCCGCGTCCGGGGAAGTACAGTCGCTGCTGGGCTGAGCGCGGGCGGGGCGCCGCGGGTTCTCGCGTGGATCGATCAAACAAAGGAGACATCATGAGCAACGTCAGTCGTCGCACCGTTCTCGGTGCCGCAGCGGCCCTGCCGGCACTGCATCTTCCCGCCGCGTGGGCCCAGGCGGGCACGCTGAAGATCTCGCACCAGTTTCCGGGCGGCTCGCTCAAGGAAGGCGATTTCCGCGACCGGCTGTGCCGCATGTTCGCGTCCGAGGTCGAGAAACGCACCAACGGCGCGCTGAAGTTCGCCGTCTACCCTGGCGCATCGCTGGTCAAGACCAACTCGCAGTTCTCCGCCTTGCGCAAAGGCGCGCTCGACCTGTCGCTGGTGCCGATTTCCTACGCCGGTGGCGAGCTGCCGGAACTGAATATCGGCCTGATGCCCGGCCTGGTCACCTCCTACGAGCAGAGCGCTTCATGGAAGAACGCGGAAGTCGGCCGCGAACTGAACAAGTTCCTGCTGGACAAAGGGGTCGTCATGCTCAGCTGGGTGTGGCAGGCCGGCGGCGTTGCCTCGCGTGGCAAGCCGATCGTCGATCCCGAAGACGCCAAGGGCCTGAAGGTGCGGGGCGGCTCGCGCGAAATGGACATGATCCTGAAGGAAGCGGGCGCGGCCGTCGTCTCGATTCCCTCGAATGAAATCTACAGCGGCATGCAGACCGGTGCGCTCGACGCCGCGATGACGTCCTCCACCTCGCTCATCTCGTTCCATTTGGAAGAAGTCTCCAAGGCGCTGACCACCGGACGCGGCAAGGCCTACTGGTTCATGCTGGAGCCCCTGATGATGTCGAAGGCGGTGTTCGACAAGCTGCCGAAGGAGCAGCAGCAGGTGCTCATGACGGTCGGCGCCGAGATGGAGAAGTTCGGCCTGGCAGCCGCCAAGGAGGATGACAACGAAGTCGCCAAGGTTTACCAGAAGGCCGGGGCCAAGACCGCCGACTTGAACGACGCCTCGGTCAAGAAATGGCAGGCGATCGCGCGTACGGTCGCATGGAAGGACTACGCCTCCAAGACCGAGACCTGCGCCAAGCTGCTGGCGCTGGCCGA
>DASYLQ010000341.1:0-10447 GCA_036009485.1 Janthinobacterium sp. | reverse complement strand
GATGTCGTCGGATAACCGCGCCGCGGCTTCGCTGGCGCGCACCTATCCGGGCGGTTCGGAGGCGTTCAAGGCGGCCGTCAAGGCCAAGATCGCCGCGCTGGGCATGACCCAGACCGTGATCGAAGAGCCGACCGGCCTGTCGCCGAACAATAAATCGACGGCGTCCGACCTGATCAAGATGGCCACGGCGGCGGCCCAGTATCCGGACATCCGCCGCATCACCACCGATCCGAAGGACACCATCACCATCAACGGCCGCAAGGTCGAGTACCACAACACCAACCGCCTGGTCGGCGCCAAGGGCTGGGACATCGGCCTGTCGAAGACCGGCTATACCGACGAAGCGGGACGCTGCCTGATCATGCGCATCAAGGCGGCCGGCAAGAACGCCACGCTGGTGCTGCTGAACGCCAAGGCGACGTCGGCGCGCGTGCTGGACGCCTGGAACATCCGCCGCTTCATCAGCGCCGGCGCGCCGGAGCAGGCCGAGGAAGTGGCGGACGCCACGCCGCACAAGCGCCGCGCCGCGAAAACCCACCACCGCCACCATCGCCATACCACCGCCTGAGCGATTTGCAACCGAGATTTAAGGGGTCTTTGAAAACCTGCCATGCAAGCCGCTGGCGCGATGGGTGCGGCGCTGGATCGACTCGGCCAGCACGCTCGGCGCCGGCGTCACCAGCGTGAAGAAGTCGCGCGCCCGCGTGATGCCGGTGTAAATCAGTTCGCGCGCCAGCATCGCCCCGCCCTCCTTCGGCAACACCAGCACGGTGTGGCGGAATTCCGAGCCCTGCGACTTATGCACCGTCATCGCATATGCCGTCTCGACATGCCGCAGCCGCGTCGCCAGCACGCTGCGCACCGCCTCCCCCTCCATGAAATACACGCGCAGCGACGCCGGCCGCTCCGGGTCGCGCAAGGTCAGGCCGATGTCGCCGTTGAAGACGCCGGTGGCGTAATCGTTGCGGGTCACCATCACCGGGCGGCCGACATACCATTCGCCGCGGCGGATCCAGCCCTCCTTTTCCAGCCGCTCCTCGATCGCCGCATTCAAGCCGCCGACGCCCCATTCGCCGTCGCGCACGGCGCACAGGATGCGGAACGATTCAAAACTGCGCAGCACCGCGCGCACCCAGGCTTCATGCACCCGGCCCTCGCCGCCCTCGCGCAGCAGCTTCAGGTAAGGCAGGTAGCCGCCGCCGGCGCCGGCGCGCCCGGACAGGGCCAGCGGCAGCACGTCGGTTTGCCGTCCCGGTTCGATCCAGTCCACCTTGCCGCCGCTGTCGCCGCGCAGGCAGGCCAGCGCGGCGGCGCCGTCGCCGGCGTTGACGGCGGCCGCCAGCGCGCCGATCGGACCGCCGAAGCGGTGGCTGTGGCGCAGCATGACAGTCTGCTGCGCCAGCGCCCCCGCAGCGCCCTGGAACATGGCGGGAATCGCGACGCCCGCCGCAGCCAGGGCATACGCCAGCGTCTCTTCGGAGTAGCCGCCGGCCTGGGCTTCGCGGCATAAATCGCCGAGCACCGCGCCGGCTTCGACCGACGCCAGCTGGTCCTTGTCGCCCAGCAGGATCAGCATCGCGTCGCGCGGCAGCGCATCCAGCAGCGCGGCCATCATCTCCAGATGCACCATCGACGCCTCGTCGACGATCAACACGTCGACGTCGAGCGGATTGCCGGCATGGTGCAGGAAGCTGCGCGTGTCCGGGCGCGCGCCCAGCAGGCTGTGCAGGGTGCGCGCGGCGCCCATGCGCTCGGCCAGTTTCAACAACCCCAGGCCCGCGCCGGCCTTGGCGGACAGGCTGGCCAGCGCGCCGTCGATCGATTGCTTCAGGCGCGCCGCCGCCTTGCCGGTCGGCGCCGCCAATGCGACGCGCAGGCGCAGCGGATCGGGCTGCACCGCAAACAACAGCGTCAGCAGGCTCGCCACCGTGTAAGTCTTGCCGGTGCCGGGACCGCCGGTGATGATCGCCACCCGGCCGCGCAGCGCAATGGCGCAGGCGATCTTTTGCCAGTCCGGGCCGCCGTCCGCGCTCGGCTTGTCGAACAGGATATCCAGCCATGCGCGCACCAGGTCCGCGTCCGGCGTGCGCGCCGCCGCGGCGCGCGCGGCGACCGCCTGCGCCACCAGGGTTTCGTCGCGCCAGTAGCGGCGCAGGTAGAGGCGTTCGCCGTCGAGCACCATCGGCTGCCCGAAATCCAGGTCGCCGGCGCGCCACACCTGTTCCGACTCCGCCAGCAGCGCGCGCCAGCCCGCCGGGGTCTTCGGCAGCGGGCCGGCGGCCGCCAGCAGCGCGCGCCATTCTTCGTCGCTCCAGCCCATCAGGGAGGCGGGATCGCCGACCAGCTGGTCCAGCATCAGGCAGCTGTGGCCGCGCCCCTCCAGTTCCGACAGGATCGCGCAAGCCAGCAGCAGCGCCGGCGCAGCCGCGCCGAGGGAGCCGATGAAACGCGCAAAAGCGCCGCTCAGCCGGCGCAACTGCCCGGCCTCGGCCAGGCCGTCGACATAGTCCAGCAGCGCCGCCGTATTCACATTGGTATCTTTACGCATGGCTATGCCCTGGTTCCGGTCTTGCCTCCGGTCTTGCTTCATTCCCGGCGCCGGACGCCTCGTCGAATAACCGGTCCAGGCCGTCGAGCAGCGCGCTATCCGGTTCCAGCCAGTAGCAGCCGTGCGTGTGCGGATGGGCGATCCCGCGCAGGAACAGGAAGATCGCCCCGCCCAGTTGCCGGGCCGGATCGTAGTCCTCCCCCAGACGGCTGCGCAGCAGGCGGTGCAGCGCCAGCATGTAGATCGCGCCCTGGATGTCGTAGCGGTGTCCGGCCATGCCCTCGGCCAGCGCCTGCTGGTGGTAGGCCGCGTCGCCGGCGCCGAGCGCGTTCGATTTATAGTCAAGCACCCAGTAGCGGCCGGCGTGCTCGAACACCAGGTCGGCGAAACCTTTCAGCATGCCGTGCAACTGGCGTTGCGGCAGCGCCGGGCGCGCCGTGTCGCCCAGCAAATAGCGCGTACACACGCGGTCCAGCGCCTCGCTGTCCAGGCGCTCGCTGGGGAACCAGAATTCCATCTCCGGCAAGGTGGTGCCGATGGCGCGCAGCGGCGCGTCCAGCAGCGGCAGCGGCGTCGTGACGATGGTCCGCATCCAGGCGATGGCGTCGTCCTGGCGGTGGCCCCAGCCGGCCCGTTCGCAGCGTGCGCCCAGGCGGCTGTCGAAATTGTCGTCGCCGACGACGGCAAAGCCCTCGCCGGCTATCCATTCCAGCAGCTCGTGCAGGAAATTGCCCGGCACCGAACCGCGCGGGAAACGATGCCAGGGCGCATCCGCCGGGCGCAGCGGCGGCTGTCCATTGTCCTCGTCTTCCAGCAGCGTCTCTTGCGGCGCGCTGCGCGGCACGTGGGCGCCGGCCTGGCCAGGCTGGCCGATCTGCCGCACCAGCGCGGTGAAGCTGCCGACCGACCAGTCGCGCTCGAAGCGGCCCGTAAACGCCGCCGCATCGACCAGCGCCGGAGCCTGTTCGACGCGGTCCAGCAGCGTCACGTTCCCGGCCCGTTCCAGGGTGGCGACGTCGATCGCCGCGCAATCGCCGCGCAGGGCGAGCCAGCGCGCCGCCAGTTGCTCCACCGGCAGGCGCGCGCCGCCCGTCAGCAGATAACCGAGCGCCGATTCGTGCAGCGTGTTTTCGCCCGCCTTGCGCGAGGCCAGCGCCGCCACGCCCAGCCACAGGAAGTGGCGCGCGCGCGTCAGCGCCACGTACAGCAGGCGCAGGTCTTCCTCGATGCGCGCCGCCTCGACCGCCTCCATGGCGGAGTCCGACAGCGACATGTCGATCTGCCGCACGCCGTCCGCATCGGTGAATTCGAAGAAGCTGCGGTTGCGCCGCTCGACCTTGCGCGCGGTGACCGCAAACGGCAGGTACACCAGCGGATATTCCAGGCCCTTCGACTTGTGGACCGTGACCACCTTCACCAGTTCGGCATCGCTTTCCAGGCGCAGCACGCGCTCTTCGTTGTCACCCTGGGCTGCGCCGGCGCCGTCGATCTGCTCGGCCAGCCAGCGGATCAGCGCCTGTTCGCCATCGAGCTGGCGGCTGGCCGACTGCAGCAATTCTGCCAGATGCAGCAAATTGGTCAGGCGGCGCTCGCCGCCCGCCTGCCGCAGCAGCGCGGCCGGCAATCCCAGTTCGTGGATGAAGCGGCGCAGCATCGCCAGCACGCCCTGGCGCTGCCAGACCAGGTGCAGCGCCTTCAACTGCTCGACGCGCTTTTCCCATTCCAGTTCGTCGGACGACAGCTGCGCCAGCGCGGCCAGCGCCAAGCCGACGGTGCGCGTGGCAAAGGCGGCCCGGGCCAGCGCGCCGTCGAGCGGATTGGCCAGCGCGTTGAGCCAGCGCAGCACGTCCGCCGCCTCGTCGCTGTCGACCACCGAATCCTGGTCGGACAGGTAGACGCTGGCCACCAGGCGCTTTTGCAGCGCCTGGCGTATCGCCGCCGCTTCCTTGCGGTCGCGCACCAGCACCGCGATATCGGCCGGCTGCAGCCGCGCGAAACCTTGGTCGCCGGCGAAACCGGCGTGCGGATCGTTGAGCAAGCCGACGATATGCTCGGCGCAGTGCTGGGCGAAAAAGTCGCGGTAGCCGTCGGCTTTCATGTCGTCCCGGGTACTGCAGGATACCGTCAGCGCCTGCAGCGGCCCGGCGACGCCGACCAGCCGCTGCGAGCGGCCCCTGGCGGCGACCGCCTCGAACGGCAGCGGATTGGCGCCGCCGCGGCGGAAGCGGAAGGCGCCAGCGCTGAAACCCGGCTGCGCGGCATGGCCTTCCGCATGCAGGAAGAGGCGGTTGACGGCGTCCACCAGGGCCGCCGTCGAGCGGTAATTGGTGCCCAACTGATAATGCCGGCCGGCCGTCGCCGCGCGCGCCGCCAGGTAGCTATTGATGTCGGCGCCGCGAAAGCCGTAGATCGACTGCTTCGGGTCGCCGATCAGGAACAGGCCGCGCGCCGGATCGTTGTCGGCGACCCGATACAGTTCGTCGAAAATGCGGTACTGGTCCGGCGCCGTGTCCTGGAATTCGTCGACCAGCGCCACCGGGTATTGTTCGGTGATGCGCTGCCGCAACGCCGCCCCGTTGGCGCCCAGCAGCGCCTGCTTCAGGCGCTCCAGCATGTCGGCGAAACCGAACTGGCGCGAACGCCGCTTGAGTTCATCCATGCGCCGCGCGATCGCCGCCGCGGCGTGCAGGTAGAGCGCGTGCGACAGCGGCGCGATCCGCGCCAGCGCCTCCGCCAGCGCGGCGGTGGCCTCGAAAGCGTCCGGCACGGCCGCGTCGTAGCCCTTGGAAAAGGCGTCGGCGATGCCGTCCGGCGTCAGCCTGCGCCACATCGTCTCGCTGGCCTCAGGCTTGACGGCGTGCGGATCCAGCGCCCACGCGCGCAAGGCGGCGAACCATTTGACCAGGGTTTCCGGCTTCATCTTGGTGCCGTTAAAACACTTCGGCGCCGCCTCGCGCTGCTGCGCGATCCACTGCTCCATCCGGTCGGCGCGCTCGGCCCAGCCATCCTTCAAGCCGGCCAGCTGCGCCTGCTGCTCACGCCGGACCCGGGCGATCAGCGCCGCCAGCGGTTCGCCATCCGCGCCGTCCGCGCCGATGGCGCCGCGCCGGGCCAGCTCGCGCACCGACAGCTTCAGCGCCGTCACGTCGGGCCAGCAAGCCAGCAGCGCCGCCAGCGCGGCAGCGTCGAGCGGATACACTTGCTGGCGCCAGTAGTCGTGCGCCGCGTCCTCGAACAGCGCCCTTTCGTCGTTGACCAGCTCTTCGTCGAACAGGCAGCCGCTGTCGAAAGCGTGTTCGCGCAACATGCGCTGGCACCAGGCGTCGATGGTGAAGATGGCCGCTTCGTCCATCGTCTCGGCCGCCAGCATCAGCCGGTGCGCCGCCCTTTGCCGTTCGCCCTGGTCCGGATAGGCGTCCAGCAGCGCATCCAGATAAGGATCGGCGGCGGCGCCGGGCCCGGACTGGCCGCGGAAATACGCCGCCGCCTCGATCAGCCGTTCGCGCACGCGGTTCGACAATTCGCGCGTGGCGGCGCGGGTGAAGGTCATGACCAGGATATCGGCCGGCAGCAAGGGCCGCGCATAGCCGCAGTCGCCGCCATGCCCGAGCACCAGGCGCACATACAGCGCGGCGATGGTCCAGGTCTTGCCGGTGCCGGCGCTGGCCTCGATCAGGCGCGAACCGTGCAGCGGAAAATCCAGGGGGTTCAGCAACTGGCTCATGCTGTTTCTCCGCCGCGCGTTTGGTCGGCGCCGATGGGCGCGATGCCGACGTGATCCCTGAGCCAGGCGGCCAGGGGGCCGTACAGTTCGCGCGAGCAGTCCGGCCACGCTTCCTCGGCCGACAACGCGGCGAAATCCGGCCACAGGCGGGCCAGGCAGAGCTCGGCGTTCTCGCCGGCGATCTCGAAGCCGCCGTCGTACACGGCGCGCGGGTCGCCGTCCTGCACCAGCGCCAGCGCGGTCTTGCAGGCGGTCGGCAAGGGCCGGTCCATGCCGTCGCGCCAGATCGCCAGCACGGCGCCGAGCGTCGTGCGCGCCTCTTGCGGGTCCAGCGGCGGCATCGTGACGATGGCGTCGCGCGCCACCAGGTAGCCGGTGACGGCATAATCCTTGGCCGCCGCGGCCAGCTGGCGCAACCACATGGCGATCAGTTTGTCGCCGCGCGGCTGGCCGCCCTGGTCCAGCACCTTCGACGAGATCTGCATCAGCCAGGCCGATTCGCGGCCGTCGCTGCGCAACTGGTCGAGCCAGTCCTCGATGCGCAGGCCGCCCAATTCCAGCTCCAGCGGCAGCTTCTCGGCCGGCTGCGGAAAGCGTTCGCGCAGGGCCAGCCAGGCGCTGCGCACCGGCACCAGCGCCTCGACCAGCTGGCGCTGCCACTCCCGGCCGATCAAGCCTATCGGCAGCACGCCCTCGCGCGCCAGCCGTTCGGCGCGCAAGCCCAGGCTGGCCCGCACCTCGCTCAAGGGCTCGGGCGCGCCGGCGGCGTCCAGCAGCGTATCTTCCAGCAGGTAGCGCTCCAGCCCGTCCAGCGCAAACGGCTCGTCGTCCTCGCCCACCAGGCCGGCGTCGGCAAAGACCACGCTCAGGCGGCGGCGGAAAAAATACTTGACGGGCTGGCGCATGAAGCTGGCCAGTTCGCCCAGCTTGAGGCGGAATTTTTCATCCAGCTCGAACGGCGGCAAGGCCGCATCGCCGCCTTGCGGCTGGTCCGCGGCCAGCGCGCCGGCATGCGCCACGCGCCATTCGCCGGCATAGGTGCGCAAGCCGCCGGCCTCGAAATAGCGGCGGCTGAACGGCTGCAAGGCGTGTTCGGTGGTCAGCGGCGCCAGGTCCAGGTTCCAGCCGGCGGCCAGGTAGTCGCGCAACTGCGACACCAGCACCGAGGCCGGCTGCTCGCTGTTGTCGCGCACATTGCGCCCGACCCAGCTGACATACAGCTTGTCGCGCGCCGCCAGCAGCGCCTCCAGCATCAGGTAGCGGTCGTCGTCGCGGCGCGAGCGGTCGCCCGGCCTGGCCATGCCCGGCAAGACCAGCAGGTCGAAGTCGGCCTGGTGGGCGCGGCGCGGGAAGTCGCCGTCGTTCATGCCGAGCAGGCACACCACGCGGAAGGGCACGGCGCGCATCGGCATCAGCGTGCAAAAGGTCACGCCGCCGGAAACGAATTGATGGTTCAGCGTCGGCTCGTCGAGGGAGCCGAACCAGGCTTCGCGCAACACCGCCAGCGGCACCGCCTCGGCGAATTCGGCGTTGTCGCAAGTCTCCAGCCAGCTTTGCAGGCAGGCTTCCAGCTGCGCCAGCGTCAGGCGGTCGCCCTCTTCGCCGGCCTTGAAAAAGGCTGCCAGCAGCGCGCGCGCCTGCGCGCCCCACTCGGCCGGGGTGCGCGCTTCGGCCAGCACGGCGCGCCAGTGCAGCAGGGCCTCGATCAGTTGCGCCAGCGAACCGGCCAGGGCGGCGTCCAGTCCGCCCACTTCGGCATACGGCTCGATGCCGGCGAAGCTGGCGCCGGCGCCGCTGGCGTAGCCGAGCAGCATGCGCCGCACGCCGAAGATCCAGGCATTCTGTTCGCCGGCCGGACCCAGGCCGAGGCCGTTCCTGTGGGCCTGGTCCAGGCCCCAGCGCACGCCGGCGCCGTCTATCCACACGCCCAGCGTGGCCAGGTCGTCCTGGCCCAGGCCGAAGCGCGCCGCCAGCGCCGGCACGTCGAGCAGGTCGCGCACCTCGCTCTGGCGGCAGCGCTGCTGCGGCAGGCGCAGCAACCACTCCAGCGCCACCAGCAGCGGGTTGACGCTGCGGTCCTTGACGTCGCCGATCTCGAAGGGGATAAAGCGCGGGTCGCTGCGCCGCTGCTGGGCGAAGACGGCGTGGATCGCCGCCGAAAAGGTCTCGATGTCCGGCACCATCACCACCACGTCGCGCGGGCGCAGGCTGGCGTCGGCGGCGAACATCGCCAGCAACTGGTCGTGCAGCACCTCGACTTCGCGCTGCACGCTGTGGGCGACGTGGAATTCGATCGAGCGGTCGGCCGCGCCGGGCGCCGCGCCCGGATGCTCGGCCAGCGGCAGCAGGTCGCGGATGGCCGCCTGCACCTGCGTCAGCAGGGTCTCGCCTGGCTCGCTGCCGAACAGGTCCAGGCGCAGCTTGTTGAAGCCCTCGGACGCCGCGGCGGCTTCGTCGAATTCATCCAGCATGCGCACGAAGTCGCGTCCCTGCCGCCCCCAGCTGGCCAGCAGCGGATGGCTGTGGGCGTGCATTTCCTCCATCGGGATATCCTGCAGGTCGAGCGCGCCGCGCCGCTTTTGCCGCTTGTAGGCGGCGCGCAGCAAGTCGCGCCCCTCGATGATGTCGCCCCAGTAGTACTGGCAGGGATTCGGCACGGCCAGCAGCACCTGGGTATGGCTGGCCAGGGCCGCCAGCGCCTGCAGGTTTTGATAAGGCATGGCCGACATGCCGAACAGGACGATGCGCCGCGGCAGAGGCCGGGCCGGCATATCGCCGCGTTCGATGGCGGCGACGAATTCATTGTGGATCATGGCCCGGCCCAGGCCGCGCTGCGCCGGCGGCACGCTGGCGATCACGGCGCGCCACAACTGCGCCTGCCAGCGCTGCTCGGGCGGCAGCGCGAGCGCCGCGCCGGCGGCGTCGCGCAGCAGGTCGCCCCCGGCGGCCCAGTCGGCCAGCCAGTCGGCCCGGTACACCTGGTACTGGTCGAACAGGTCGGACAGGCGCTCGGCCAGTTGCAGACGGCGTTCGGCGTCGCCGTCGGCGAGGAATTGGCGCAGTGGCGCAAAGACCGCTTGCGACAGCAGCGAGGGCAGCAGCCGCATCAGGCGCCAGGTCAGCGCCGACTTGTCAAAGGCGGAGCGTTGCGGCACCCGCTCGCGCCCCAGCATATTGCGGTAGCTGTCCCACAAAAAACGCGCCGGCAAGGCGATGCGGGTCGCCGCGCACACGCGCATTTCCTCGGCCAGCGCGATCTTCAGCCATTCGGCCACGCCGTTCGATTGCACCAGGAAAATCTCAGCTTCCAGCGGCGCCAGCGGATTATTGCGCAGCCATTCGAATACGGCGGCGCGCAACTGTTCCAGTTGGTTGCCGTGCAGAATGATAAGACCGGGCGTGACGGTTGAAGGCATAGTGTTCCGATGGGTGGACGGCGCCATCCAGGCAGCGTCAAAATGCCATTATCGCCTGCGGCGGCAGGGTACGCCAAGCGGCTCTTAAACCTGGCTCCTAAGCCGTGCGTCGCTCTCGGCGAACTCCTGGATGATCTGCTCGCTCAAACGGTCCAGCAAGGGCTGCAACTGGCCGACCACGAGCAAGGCCCCGGCCACGTCGCCGCTGTGGCGGAGCCCTTCCAGCGCGTGACACAGCGCGGCGAAACGCATCGCGCCGACCGCCTTGGCCGAGGACTTGGTGCGGTGGCCCAGGTCGGCCAGGCGCTCCAGGTCGCCCCGCTCGGCCGCCTCGTTGATTTCGGCCAGGCTGCCGCGCGCGGCGTCAAGGAACAGCAGCGCATATTTGCGCATCTTGTCCTGGCGGTCGCCGAAGGTTTGCGCCAGCGCCGCCAGATCCAGCATGGCCGCTTCCGGGGGCGGCGCGGCGGCCGCTGGCGCCGGCTGTTCCCGCATTGCCGCGGCCGTGGTTCGCGCCGGCCGCGGCGCGTCGGACGGCTCGAACGACGTGCCGCGCAGCGTCTCGTCGGCATGCCGCGTCATCCACTTCGCCAGCACGGAAAACAGCAGGTTCGGCGAGATCGGCTTGGTGATGAATTCATCCATGCCGGCGCCGATGCAGCGCGCCTGGTCCTCGCGGCCGGCGTTGGCCGTCATGGCGATCACCAGGGTGCCCGCCAGTTGCGGGTGGGAGCGGATCAGGCGGGTCGCCTCGTAGCC
>DASYLQ010000340.1:0-4007 GCA_036009485.1 Janthinobacterium sp. | reverse complement strand
CCGGGCAGGCGCCGACAGCGGGCTTGCCCTATACTTCTGAACTCATGCCGCCCTTGCCGGCTGGCGTCAATCAAGCACCGAACCGCAGGCTCCCCTTATGAAAACATCGATGCCGACAATGTCCGTTTTGCGCTCCGCTTCCCGCTCCATCAGCGCGGCCGGCGACGCCCGCTACACCTTGCGCAATGCGCGCGACATGCACGTGACCATCAGCGAGCGCGGCGCCACCCTGATTTCCTGGCGGGCGCCGGACCGCTACGGCCGCGTCGCCGACGTGCTGCTGGCCCATGCCGATCCGGCGACGTATATCGTCAACCCGCATTATTTCGGCGCCACGGTCGGGCGCTGGGCCAACCGCATCGCCGCCGGCCGCTTCACGCTCGACGGCGCCGACTATCTGGTCGACCGCAACGACGGCCCCAACCACCTGCATGGCGGCGACACGGGATTTCACCAGGCCATGTGGCGCGCCCATGAAGAAGAGGACGGCGCCCTGCGCTTCACGCTGCATTCGGCCGACGGCGACGGCGGTTATCCAGGCAACCTGGACGTCGAAGTCACTTTCCACCTGGACGACGACGGCGCCCTGCGCCTCGATTACCAGGCCGTGAGCGATGCGCCGACGCCGCTGAACCTGACTTCGCACGGCTATTTCAACTTGAGTGGCGGCGCCGGCGGCATCGGCGACCATGTGCTGTCGATCGCCGCCGACGCTTACCTGCAGGTCGACGCCGGCCTGATCCCCATCGGCATGGCGCCGGTGGCGGGCAGCGCCTTCGATTTCCGCCAGGCGGCGCCGATCGGCCCGCGCCTGGGCTGGCCCGAGCCGCAACTGGCCCTGGGCGGCGGTTTCGACCATTGTTATTGCCTGCGGCCGGCCGCGGACGGCGCGGCGAAGACCTTGCGCGAGGTGGCGCGGGTGCTCGATCCCGGCTCCGGACGGCTGCTGTCGGTGGCGACCACCGAGACCGGGCTGCAGTTTTACAGCGGGAATTTCCTGGCCGGCGTGGCGGGCCGCGACGGCCGCATCCATGCGCGGCACGACGGCTTTTGCCTCGAGGCGCAAGCCTGGCCGAACCAGATCAACGGGCCCGACGCCGAAGCCGTGGTGCTGCGGCCGGGCCAGGTATATCGCCAGAGCACTATCTACAAGCTGGAGGTGCAAGATTGATTTCGAAGCGGAGCGGGAAAGGAAGAATGTAAATCAGACACAGTATGCGACGGCGCGGCGACCTTTTGCTTTATCATATAGCGTTTTGGCACTTCCGCTCAAACGAATTGAGGTCATTTTTATGCGTGTAGCACAGGCTGTATCGCCATCTTTTTTGCGCCGTTTTCATTTTAGGACGCCTGCCGCCGCCGGCCTGGTCTGCGCCGCGCTGGTCTTGTCCGGCTGTGCAAGCCGCAGTGCGCTGGGCGAGAAACCTGCCGAAGCCAAGGATTCCAGCAATACCGTCGTGCCTGCCCAGGGCGCGCAGACCACCGAGGTCACGCGCCTGCAAAAATTCCTCTGGATCTTTTCGCCGTATCGCCCGACCATCCAGCAAGGCAACTTCATTTCGCAAGAGATGCTGGCCCAGCTGAAGCCCGGCATGACGCGCGACCAGGTCAAGTTCATCCTCGGCACGCCGCTGCTGGCGGATGTCTTCCATGACGACGAGTGGGACTATCCTTTCCGCCTGGCCAAGGGGAATGGCGAAATCACCACCAGCCGCGTCGTGGTGTTTTTCAAGGATAACAAGGTCGACCGTTTTGAAGGCGGCAACCTGCCGACCGAAAAGGAATACATCGCCAAGATCGCCGGACCGGCCCCGCTCAAGGAAAGCACGGCGCCGGCGCCCGCCGCGCCGGTGACGCAGAATCCGCTGCCGGCCGGGACTTCCGACCCGGCCGCCGCGCCGACCCCGGCGCCGGTGGTCACGGCGACGCCGGATGCGGCCGCGCCGGCGCCGGCGCCCGCTCCAGCCCCGAGTCCAACCCCGCCAGCTCCGCCGGCGCCGCAACCCGCAAAATAAAAGTTTGAAGGCAGTGTATGAGTGAATTGAAAATTGCAGTGGCCGGCGCCAGCGGGCGCATGGGCCGCATCCTCGTCGAGGCGATTGCGCAAGCGCCGGATGCCGTCCTGAGCGGCGCGCTCGGCCTCGCCGGCGGAGCCGATATCGGCCAGGACGCCGCCGCCTTCCTCGGCAAGCCGGCCGGCGTGGCCATCGCCGCCGACCTGGCCGAAGGCTTGGCCGGCGCCGATTACCTGATCGATTTCACGCGGCCCGAGGGCACGCTGCGCCACCTGGCGTATTGCGCCGAACACGGGATCAAGATGATCATCGGCACCACCGGCTTCGACGAAGCCGGCAAGGCCGCCATCGCCGCCGCCGCGCAAAAAACCGCGATCGTCTTCGCGCCGAACATGAGCGTCGGCGTGAATCTCACGCTGAAGCTGCTGGAGCTGGCGGCGAAAAGCCTGTCCGAAGGCTACGACATTGAAATCGTCGAGGCGCACCACCGCCACAAGGTCGACGCGCCGTCCGGCACGGCGCTGAAGATGGGCGAAGTGGTGGCCGGCGCGCTCGGCCGCGACCTGAAGGAATGCGCCGTCTACGGCCGCGAAGGCGTCACCGGCGAGCGCGATCCGTCCACCATCGGCTTCGCCACCATCCGCGGCGGCGATATCGTCGGCGACCACACGGTGCTGTTCGCCGGCATCGGCGAGCGCATCGAGATCAGCCACAAGTCCAGCAGCCGGGTCACCTATGCCCATGGCGCGCTGCGCGCCGCGCGTTTCCTGGCCGGCAAGACGAGCGGCTTGTACGACATGCAGGACGTGCTGTCCCTGAAGTCCTGAGCCGCGAGCCGCCATGACCCCGACCACCGAGAACGATTTCAGCCTGGCGCATTACTGGTCGCACGGCGACGCCATCAGCCACGCCATCGCCTATCTGCTGCTGGCGATGTCGCTGGTGAGCTGGTTCCTGATCCTGTCCAAGACCTGGACCGCGTGGCGCGTGCGCCGCAGTTCGGCCGCCGTCGACGCCTTCTGGGGCGCGCCCAGCATGGCCGACGCGATTGCCGCGCTGACCCTGGCCGACCCTGAGCGCCTGTACATGCCGCTGGCGCAACAGGGCGCCGGCCACCTGGGCGCCGGTGCCGTCGCCACCCTGGGCGGCGAGATGGACCCGGCCGAACAGGTCACCCGCGTGCTGCGGCTGGCGATCCACCGCTCGACCCAGCGCCTGGAAAGCGGGCTGACGGTGCTGGCCTCGATCGGTTCGACCGCGCCCTTCGTCGGCTTGCTCGGCACCGTCTGGGGCATCTACCACGCGCTGGCGAGCGTGTCGGCGGCCGGCGTGGTGCAGATCGACAAAGTGGCCGGCCCGGTGGGCGAGGCGCTGATCATGACCGGCTTCGGCCTGACGGTGGCGATCCCCGCGGTGCTGGCGTACAACGGCCTGAACCGGGTGAATCGCCTGACCCTGGCCGAACTCGACGCCTTCGCCTACGACTTGCACGCCTACCTGACCACCGGCGCCCGCGCCCGCGGCGCCGCTTAAGGAAAAACACATGGCATTCGGCGCCTTCAACCACCACCGCCAGCAGGTGGCCATGTCGGACATTAACGTCACGCCGATGGTCGACGTGATGCTGGTGCTGCTGGTGATCTTCATCATCTCGGCGCCGATGTTCACCCACGTGATCAAGCTGGACCTGCCGCGCGCGCAGGCGACGGCGGTGCAGCACCAGGCGGCGACGGTGACGCTGGCGATCGACGCCAAGGGCCGCCATTTCTGGAACAACGAAGCGGTCGACGAAACCCAGCTGGACCAGCGCCTGGCGCAGGCGGGGAAGCAGGAGCCGCAGCCGGAACTCCAGCTGCGCGCCGACAAGGACACGCGCTACGAAGTGGTGGCGCAAACGATGGCGGCGGCGCAGTCGCATGGCTTGACGAAGCTGGGTTTCGTCACCGATCCGGCCCATGCCGGCGCCGACAAGGAGGGCAGATAAGATGCCGA
>DASYLQ010000339.1:0-5686 GCA_036009485.1 Janthinobacterium sp. | reverse complement strand
CGGGCGACCAGGTCGCTGTAGTGGCGGTAGATTTTCCAGGAGTGGCGCAGGAAGATCGCGTTCAGCACCGCCGCCGCGGCCAGGTAGATCGAGCCGCTCATGTGCACCGCGAAGGGCAGCAGCGTGGTCGCCGCCAGCGCGATCGAATACAGCCAGATGTGGAACTGGGTGAATTTCAAGCCATGCGTGACCGGCAGCATCGGCAAGCCGGACTTGGCGTAGTCGTCGCGCCGGTACATCGCCAGCGCCCAGAAATGCGGCGGCGTCCAGACGAAGATGATCAGCACCAGCAACCAGGCTTGCATCGGCACGTCGTTGGCGACGGCGGCCCAGCCCAGCGCCGGCGGCATTGCGCCCGACAGGCCGCCGATGACGATGTTTTGCGGCGTCGCCGGTTTCAGGATCATCGTATAGATGACGGCGTAGCCGACGAAGGTGACGAAGGTCAGCCACATCGTCAGCGGGTTCACCTGGGTGTACAGGACCCACATGCCGGCGCCGCCGATGATCGCCGCGAACACCGCCGTCTGCATCACCGAGATATCGCCCATCGCCATCGGCCGGCGCGCCGTGCGCGCCATGCGCGCGTCGATCTCGCGCTCGGCCAGGCAATTGACGGCGAAGGCCGCGCTGGCCAGCAGCCAGATACCCGCCGTCGCCGCCGCCACCAGTTGCCACGACGGCAAATCATCGGTGGCCAGGAACATGCCGATGACGGCGCAAAACACGGCCAGTTGCGTCACGCGCGGTTTGGTCAGCGCCCAGTACTGGGCGATGCGGTTGGGGGATTTATGGACTGCGGTCTGGGTCGTCATTGGTGGTGCTTCACAGGCGAAGATTGCGTCGGCGCCCCTCTCAGGGCGATGCGCTGCGCAATTTCGAATTGGAACTTGGCCCGGTAGTTTAACATGGTCAGCAAGAGCACGAGCAGGGCCGCCCCGCCGTTGTGCAGCAAGGCGATGAGCAGCGGGTAGCTCAGGTAGATCGTGGCGATGCCGCTGCAAGCCTGCGCGGCCAGCACGATGGCTATCCAGCGCGCGGTCGGGCGCAAGGCCGGGAAGCGCGCGGCGCGCCAGGCCGTGTAGCCGATGCCGGCGAACACCAGCAAGGCGAAACTGCGGTGCACCCAGTGGATCGCCACCAGCGCGCCGAACGGCAGGTAGTGGCCGGCGGCGGTCTTGCCCAGCTCGCGCCACAGCGTGTAGCCGTGTTCCAGGTCCATCTCCGGCACCAGGCTGCCACCACACAGCGGGAAGTCGGCGCAAGCCAGGGTGGCGTAATTGGTGCTGACCCAGCCGCCCAGCGCGATCTGCGCCAGCAGCAGCAGGCCGGCGCACGCGGCCAGCCAGCGCATGCGCCGCATCAGCGTCGGCGGGCCGACGCCGCCCGCCGACGCTGATGCGGCCGGCGGCGCGAGCGCATGGTCCTGGCGCACGCCCAGCCAGGTGCTCAGCGCCAGCAAGCCCATGCCCAGCAATAGGTGGGTAGTGACGATCACCGGCTGCAGTTTCAGCGTCACGGTCCAGGCGCCGAACGCGCCCTGCAGGCAGACGAACAGGAAAAGCGCGGTCGGCAACCAAGGCGAAAATGCCGGCGCCCGGTGCTTGCGCCATTGCAGCCAGGCTTGCCCCATCAGCGCCGCGTCGAGGATGCCGATGGCCATCGCCAGGAAGCGGTGGATCATTTCGATCCAGGCCTTGGCGACGCTCACCGGGCCGGTCGGCATCAGCGCTTCGGCCGCCTTGATGTCGGCATGCGCCAGGAAGGGATTGGCGAGGCCGTAGCAACCGGGCCAGTCGGGACAGCCGAGGCCGGCGTCGGACAGGCGCGTGAAGGCGCCGAAGACGATCAGGTCGAGGGTCAGGAAGGCGCTGACCCAGACCAGCTTGCGGTATTTGTTCGGGTCGGATGAGATCCAGACCATGGACAGCGGCAGCAGCGCCACCATCAGCCCGGTCAGGGCCAGTTGTGCCAGGGAAGTCGGGGTCATGGCCTCACCCTATCGCAGACGCCATCAGCAGCTTGCTGATGTCTTTTTTCACCTTGGCCGGCTCGGCGTCCCTGGGGAAGCGCATCATCAGGTTGCCGAGCGGGTCGATCAGGAAGATATGCCCGTCGGCGCTGTCGCCGGCCTCCACCGGCAACCAGGCTTTCAGCGGCTGCGGCGGCACGCGCAGCATGTGTACGCCGTCGTATTCGCGGATCAGCATGGTGTCCAGCGGCTTGGCATCGGTGATCATCCAGACGCGCTCGATGCGTTCCATTTCCTTGCCTTGCATCAGGCGCAACTGGCGCATGGCGAACAATTGCTTGCGGCAAGCGTCGGCGCAATCGGACGAGCCGGTCTGCAGCATGATCCACTTGCCCTTGTAGGCGGCCAGGCCGGTGGCCTTGCCGTCCAGCGTGGTGGCGCCCAGCGCGGCCGGGACCGGATAGTCGCGCGGATCGATCAGCGTGCCGTAATTGGTGCGCCCTTGCGGCTTGATGACGTAATACGTCAGGTAGGAAAACAGCAGCGGCGCCGCGCAGACGAAGAGCACCAGCAGCATTTTCCAGCGGCCGCGTTGCTGCATCGCCGGTAGCGGTTTAGTTTGTTCCACGTTTCAATCCTGTAACACCATAAAATAAGAAGGCCGTCAGCGCCAGCGCATACCACTGGAACTCATAGCCGCGATGCATGTCCACGCCCAGCGAGGGCGCCGGCCAATCGCGCACCAGTTGCCCATCGTCCTGGCCGGCGGCGCCGCCCTGCTCCAGCACGAAGGGTTGCAAGGCCAGGCCGCTGGCGGCGCCGACCTGGCCGATATCGGCGTTTTGCACGATGGCGCCCGGCTTCAGCGGCGGCGGACTGCCCAATTGCATCACATGGCCGGTATTCAGCCTGGCGACGCCGGTGATGGTCACCATGCCGGCGGGGGTGGGCACAGCCGGCAGGCGGTCGCGCTCGGCGGTATTGCGCGGCAGCCAGCCGCGCTCGACCAGCACATGCATGGTCGATCCGGCGATCTGGAACGGCATCAGCAGGTAAAAACCGGCGCGGCCATTGTAGGGACGGTTGTCCAGGTACAGCGCCCAGCCCGGCACAAACCGGCCGGTGACGGCGACACGCCGCAATTCTATCGCATCCGGATTGACCGGTTGCGGCCCCAGGATCAGCGGCGCGGCGCTGTTGCGGGCTACCAGCCTGGCGCCCAGCGCGATCTTTTGCTCGGCGCGGCGTGCTTGCCAGTTGCCCATCAAAATGCCGATGACCACCACCACCACCATCGCGGCAAAGGGAATCGGCCTAAAACCTAAGCGCTTAAGCATTACAATGAGCATTACAACGGTGCCTTAATCTAAATACAAGCGTCAATACCAGCGCTAAAACCACAAGCTTATCCGCCATGAAAATCGTCATCGCCATCGCCTTTATCCTTATCATCGGCAGCCTCGCGTCGGCGCTGTTTTTCCTGATGCGCGACAAGGGGAAGAGCCAGCGCACGGTGCGCGCGCTGGCGATGCGCGTCGGCTTTTCAGTCACCCTGTTCGTGCTGATCCTGATCGCCTATAAATTAGGCTGGGTGCGGCCGAGCGGCATCGCCTATCATTGACAGGCGGCTGAACGGCGCGGGCTCCCCGCCATTATCCTTCTTCACGAAAAAAGCCGCACGCAGGATATCCTGTGTGCGGCTTTTTTACGTCGCGGCGGCTTGCCGCGGTCGGGTCGGTTCAAGGTTCACTACATCCAGTACACGACAACATACAGGCCGAGCCAGACCACGTCGACAAAGTGCCAATACCAGGCCGCGCCTTCGAAACCGAAGTGATGGTCGGGCGTGAAATGGCCTTTCAGCACGCGGTACAGCATCACCGACAGCATGATGGCGCCGACTGTGACGTGGAAACCGTGGAAACCCGTCAACAGGAAGAAAGTCGAACCATAGATGCCGGACGTCAGTTTCAGGTTCAGCTCGCTGTAGGCGTGCATGTATTCAAAGGCTTGGAAGCCCATGAAGATTGCACCGAGCAAGATGGTGACGAAGAGGAAGAGCGCAGTCTTGGCGCGGTGGCCGGCCAGCAACGCATGGTGGGCGATGGTCAGGGTCACGCCGGAGCTCAGCAGCAGCGCCGTGTTCAGGGTCGGGATGGGGAATGGGCCGACGGTGCGGAAATCCTGGATCGTGCCGGCCGGGCCGGTATTGCCCCAGTGCGCGGAAAAGTCGGGCCACAGGATCTTGTGGTCCAGGTCGCCCAACCACGGCATGCTGATGCTGCGGGCATAGAACAGGGCGCCGAAAAAGGCGCCGAAGAACATCACTTCGGAAAAGATAAACCAGCTCATGCTCCAGCGGTAAGCGTGGTCGATGCGCTGGTTGTACAAGCCGCCCTCGGATTCGCCGATGGCGTCGCCGAACCAGAAATACAGCACCACCAGCATGCTGAGGATGCCCAGGATATTCAGGTAAGGGCCCCAGCCATAGTCGTTGACCCAGCCGGTGGCGCCTATCATCGTCGCGAACAGGCTCATGCCGCCCAGCAAAGGCCATTTGGATGGACCGGGCACGAAATAGTACGGTGCGTGTCCTGCCACTTGCGGTGAACTCATCTTCATCTCCTAAAACGGTATGCGGTGAATGGCTGTTTTACTGGTTTTATTTCAATACGACAAATTTGACGATAGTTAAGAGCAAGCCGATCAAGCAAGCCACGGCGATCACGGCGGCGATCACGATATGCACGGGGTTCAGCTTGACCGCGTCGGCATCGAAATCGCTCTTGCGGCGCAGGCCGGTGAAAGACCACAGCACCGCCTTCAGCGAATACAAAAACGATGCCTGCTGCTTTTCCGGGCCCTTGTTCGACTCAGCCATGGCGTCCCGCCTATTTCTTCACGGTGTCACTGCCGGCCTGGGTCAGGCCGGCAATTTCAAAAAACGTGTACGACAAGGTGATGGTCTTCACTTCCTTCGGCAGTTTCGGGTCGACGAAAAAGACCACCGGCATTTGCCGCGCCTCGTTCGCCTTCAGGGTCTGCTGCTTGAAGCAAAAACATTCGACCTTCTTGAAGTAGGGCGTGGCACTTTGCGGCGCGTAACTCGGTATCGCCTGGGCGTTGACCGTGCGCGCCTGGGTATTGACCACTTCATACATCACCGTGTTCAGCTCGCCGGGATGCACCTTCAGGCTGCTCGTCACCGGGCGAAAACGCCACGGCCCCTGCGAGTTGCCGTCGAAATCGACTTCCACCGTGCGGCTCATGTCGACCTGGGTATTCTTGTCCAGCTTGACGCTGCCGTCCGGCTGGGTCAGCACATTGATCCCCATCACTTCGCAAATCTGCTTGTAGACCGGGATCAACGCATAACCGAAACCGAACATCAGTATGGCAATGACGATCAGCTTGCCCAACAAGGTGCGATTCAACCCGCCCGGTTTGTTCAATTCGGCACTCATTCAACTGAACCAGATGTGTTTGACAAATACGGACAGGAAAAAAAACAGGGCGACCGATCCGAGGATCAAGCCCGTCCTGGCGTTGTTCGGTTTTTTCGGGTGAGACATGGCAAGCCGCTTTTCATTCATCAGGGCGGGCCGCCGACACAGCGGCCCGCCAACGCCCTTATTTCACTGTCGGCGGAGTTTCAAACGTGTGGAAGGGGGCGGGACTTGGCACGGTCCACTCCAGGCCTTCGGCGCCTTCCCA
>DASYLQ010000338.1:0-11843 GCA_036009485.1 Janthinobacterium sp. | reverse complement strand
ACCAGTGTGAAAGTAGGTCATCGTCAGGCTTGTCATAGTGAAAAACCCCGCCGGCTACCGGCGGGGTTTTTTTACGTCGGATGGTTTATATTGCCAAGATGCTTGCGTGCAAGCAAAGAAATTGCGCTGCGCAACACCTGTCCACACCATGTCGCATTACAATGATTATCCAGGTAGCCATTGCCTGCAGATGACAAGCCTGAGCGCTGGCTTCGCCTATGATTTATTTTATTAAAGGGTGTTTTCATGTCAGCTGAAGCAAAAAAATATCGCCTGGTAACGCGTAGCGACTTTGACGGACTGGTTTGCGCAGTCCTGTTGAAACACCTGAACATGATCGACGAGATCCTGTTTGTCCATCCGAAAGACATGCAGAATGGGAAAATCGCCATCAGCGATGCGGACATCACCACCAACCTGCCTTTTGTCGCCGGCGTCCACCTGGCTTTCGACCACCACCTGTCGGAAACGATCCGCAACACGGGCGAGCGTAAGAACCACATCATCCATCCTGAAGCGCCATCGGCCGCCCGCGTCGTGTACGACTATTACGGTGGCGCCACGGCTTTCCCGGCTTCCTGGATCGACATGATGGCTGCGGTCGACAAGGGCGATGCCGCGCGCTTCAACGAGCAGGAAGTACTGGACCCCAAAGGCTGGGACTTGCTGAACTTTTTGATGGATGCGCGTACCGGCCTGGGCCGTTTCCGCGAATTCCGCATCTCGAACTACAACTTGATGATGGACTTGATCGACGCCTGCAAGCACCACACGATCGAACAAATCATGGCCTTGCCGGACGTTAAAGAGCGCATGGACTTGTATTTCGAGCATAGCGAGAAATGCAAGGAACAGATCAAGCGCTGCTCGACCATTCACAAGAACCTGGTCGTGCTCGATTTGCGCAAGGAGGAAACCATTTTTGCGGGCAATCGCTTCATCATCTATGCGATGTATCCGCAGACGAATATCTCTATCCATGTGCTGTGGGGCTTGAAAAACCAAAACACAGTCTTTGCCACCGGAAAATCGATCCTGAACCGCAGCTCGAAAACCAATATCGGCGCGCTGATGCTGGAATACGGCGGCGGCGGACACGAGAACGCCGGCACTTGCCAGGTTGCAAACGACAAATCGGAACAGGTATTACGGGAACTGATCACCCGTATCACCAGCGAAGGCTGATCAACCGCTCCAGCCCACCGGCAAAAAAAACGGCACAGTCTTTTCAGGCTGTGCCGTTTTGCTTTATGCCGGTCTGGTTCAGACTTGCACTTCCTTTTCCGGCAGCGCGATCTGGTTATCGACGCTGAACTGGTAATCCTTGAATACGTGCTCGGCGCTCAGCAGCTGATAGTCGCCGTTCGGCAGCTTGTGCGTGGTATCTTTCAAGCGGTAGGTGTAATGGCCGCAAGTCCAGCAATTGAAGTTGCGCATATGCGTGCACAGGCAAGTCTTGTCCATCACGACGATATTTTTCTCGTTCGGATGCGCCGCCACTTCGCGATTATAGGAATTGATGTAGGCGCAATTGCCGGTCGCATCCAGCAGATAGCCGTACGATTCGCAACCCGGGCGGATGCCGGCGCCGATTGCGGGCGTGCTCTTCAGCATGCGCATCGGGTAGCCGGTCGGCGAGATGCCGTTGACGATGATATCGTCCTCGGTCGCCTTGACGTATTCCTGCTTGACCTTGGCCGGCAGGCCGCACTCATGGGTGATGGTGAAGCGCGTCGCCACCTGGACGGCGGCGGCGCCGGCTTCCAGGAAGGATACGGCGTCGCTGCCGGTAAAGACACCGCCGGCGGCGATCAGTGGAATATCCAGCTGTTCCGTCTTCAGGTAGGCCAGCACTTCGGCGACAATGGTGTGCAAGTCGTAATCGGCCCAGTCCATGCCGAAACCGAGGTGGCCGCCGGCCAGAGGGCCTTCGACGATGATGAAGTCAGGCAAGCGTTCCAGTTTGGCGTTCTTGCGCAGGAAAATCTGCAGGGCGCGCACCGACGAGACGATGATGCCCAGCTTGGCGTCGCGGAAACGCGGATGGTCCGCCATCAAGGCAAACGAACCGAAGTGCAAGCCGGCCGACAGGGTGATGCCGTCGATGCCGGCGTCGAGCGCCGCATTCAAGCGTACGCGCAAGGTTTCGCGCGGGCCATTCATGGTCAGCTTTTCCATGCAATTCACGAAGACCAAACCATCGCCTTTTTTCGCTTCCATCGTTTTACCGATGTGCATGCGCTGCGCTTCCGCCAGACGGCCCAAGTCGAACTGGACCACGGCCTTGTCCGTGTTGTTGATGTTGAATTTGTAAAGCTTGGTCTTATCCTTGACGAATGTGGTATCGAAACGACGATCGGACACATCTTCCACCATCGCATCCGAGATATGGCCGATGCCGCCCAGGCGGGCCGCTTCCAGCGCCAGTTCCGAAGTCGAAATATCCACACCCATTCCGCCGACCATGATGGGCACATACTCTTTTTTGCCAAATCGCAGGCGGAAATCATCAACACGTTTCATTGCTATCCTTAGACTACCGTGGTTTATCACGAGCAAGATCACACTCGTGCCCGCCGCAGAAATTCCACAACAGGGGGGCTGACACGAAGTTTGCGCAACCTCAATTCTACTCCATGCAGGTTGCAGCTTCGTGACGGCACGCCCCCAAGGACGCGCCGGGGAGGGGGTGACTCAATCGCGGAAGTTGTTGAACTCCAGCGGCATGTCGGGGACATCCTTGCGTAGCATGGCCATGGCGGCTTGCAAATCGTCGCGCTTGGCACCGGTGACGCGCACCGATTCGCCCTGTATGCTGGCTTGCACCTTCATCTTGCTATCCTTGATGACGCGCACGATCTTCTTGGCATCTTCGGTTTCGATGCCGTTCTTGATCTTGATCACTTGCTTGACCTTGTCGCCGCCGATTTTTTTGATGTCGCCCAAATCGAGGAAGCGTACATCGACCTTGCGTTTGGTCAGTTTAGCGGTCAGCACATCGCGTACCTGGCTCAGCTGGAAATCGGAATCGGCGAAGGCGGTCAACTCATTATCCTTTTGTTCGACGCGGGCATCGCTGCCCTTGAAGTCGAAACGGGTGCTGATTTCCTTATTGGATTGCTCGACAGCATTTTTCACTTCGATCATATCGGCTTCGGAGACTACATCAAACGACGGCATGGTTTTTTCCTTTTTTGAATATGTTGCGGGCAGCCGGCGGTGCGGGACCGGTCAGGCTGCCGGGCGGCGGGTATTCCCTGGAGGAATAGCAATTGCCGCACGAACGGATGACATTTTAACGGACAACAGCGCGGCTGCCCCAATGCGTGGCTGGTTTTTTGTGTGTTTCCCTCTATAATCGAGCAAAATCATCGGTAAACCATGCATCCAGATCTCGCCCTCCAGTACAACTTCCCCCTCAAGACCCTGAACAGCTTCGGCATCGATGCGCGTAGCCACGCTTATCTGCGCGTGAATGCGCTGGCCGATTTGCAGGCGGTCCTGGCCGATCCAGCCCTGGCGGCCTTGCCGCGCCTGCTGCTTGGCGGCGGCAGCAACATCTTGCTGACCGGCGATTTTGCCGGCCTGGTACTGCATATGGCGATCCAGGGCAAGACTATCGCCGGCGCCGATGCCGACACCACTTATGTGCGCGTTGCGGCGGGGGAAAACTGGCACGGCTTCGTCGAATGGACGCTGGCGCAAGGCCTGGGCGGACTGGAAAACCTGGCCCTGATTCCCGGCACGGCGGGCGCCGCGCCTATCCAGAATATTGGCGCCTACGGCGTCGAGATCAAGGATCATTTTCACAGCGTGAGCATATTCGACAGCGCCAAAGGCGGTACGTTCAGCCTGGACCGGGACGCTTGCCGCTTCGGCTATCGCGACAGCATTTTCAAGCAAGCGGAAGGGCGCGGCTGGGTGATTCTCGACGTCACGTTCGCGCTGCCGAAACAATGGCGAGCCAATCTGGCTTACGCCGAACTGGCGCAGGCGCTAGCCGAACAAGGCATCGCCGCGCCCACCCCGCGTCAGGTGGCGGACAGCGTGATCGCCATGCGCCGCCGCAAATTGCCGGATCCGCAAGTGATCGGCAACGCCGGCAGCTTTTTCAAGAATCCGATCGTCACGGACGAGGTTTGCCAGGCATTGCTGCAAACCTATCCCGCCATGGTCCACCATGCCCAGCCGGACGGCAGCGAGAAGCTGGCGGCGGGCTGGCTGATCGACCAGTGCGGCTGGAAGGGGAAAAGCCTGGGACCGGCCGGCGTGTATCCCAAGCAGGCGCTGGTGTTGGTCAACAATGGCGGCGCCAGCGGCGCCGATATCAGCCGCCTCGCCGCGGCGATCCAGCAAGACGTGGCGGCGCGTTACGGCGTGCGGCTTGAGCCCGAGCCAATCTTTATATAGGGCAGGGAACGGGAACCTCGAAAAACCGTAGCGAGCAAGCCTGATGTCGCGTTGAGTAGCGGAGCCGTACGAAGGTACGGTGAGCAACGGAGACACGAGAGCGGGCTGCGCAGTAGGTTTTTCGAGGTTCCCGGCAGCTGTCAGCCAAAGCGGCAGACATAATCCAGCGTTTCCAGCGTCTCGATATCGAATTTGGTCTCCGCGCCGACCTGGAATTGCTGGCCGGCTTCGTAACTGGTCCATTCCGTCGCGCCCGCGAGGCGCACCCTGCATTTGCCGGAAACGATTTCCATCGTTTCCGGCGCGCCGGTGCCGAAGGTCAGCGAGGAGGGGAAAATCACCCCTACCGTGGCTGTGGCTCCGTCCGCCAGCAATACCGTGTGCGACACGCATTTGCCATCGAAATACACATTCGATTTCTTGACGACGCTGACATGATCCAGTTGCGTACTCATCGTTCGATTTCCTAGTTTAAAAATTAAAAGAATTATTGCGGTAAGTCGTCAGCGTTGCAAACCTTGTTGCGGCCGCCGCGCTTGGCCGCATACAGGGCTTGGTCGGCGCGGTTGATCAGCCATTCGATGCTGGTGTCGGGTGAGGGCACCACGCTGGCGACGCCGACCGACATGGTGACGATGCCGATCGGCGTCGCTTCCGGATTGGCGATGGCGAGCTTTTCCAGGTGGGCGCAGCAAGCCTGAGCCACCAGCAGGGCGCCCGCCACTTCGGTTTCCGGCAAGATGATGGCGAACTCTTCGCCGCCGTAGCGCGAAGCCAGGTCGGCCGGACGCTTCAAGTGTTCGGTCAGCACCGCCGCCACTTTTTTCAGGCACAGGTCGCCGGCCAGGTGGCCGAAGCTGTCGTTGTAAATCTTAAAATAATCGATATCGCACAGCAGCAGGCTGAGGGGCTGCTGGTCGCGCTGGCCGCGATACCATTCGAGTTGCAGGGTTTCATCGAAACGCCGGCGGTTGGAGATTCCCGTCAAGCCATCCAGCGCGGCCAGTTTTTGCAGCTCGATATTGGCGTCGGCCAGGTTTTTCTGGCTTTCGCGCAAGAAACGGAAAGCCTGGTCGCGCTGCAGGCGGGCGATGTGGGCGCCGGAATGGTAGCGGATGCGCGCCAGCAGCTCCAGCTTGTCGGGCAGCTTGACGACGTAGTCGTTGGCGCCGACGGCGAAGCTGTGCGCCTTCAGTTTCGGATCTTCCTTGGCCGACAGCACGATCACCGGCACGTTGCTCAGGTCGGGGTTGTCGCGGTACAACTGGATCAGGTCGAAACCGTCGATCGCCGGCATCACCAAGTCTTGCAGGATGACGGTAGGCTGCAGCTGCGCCGCGGTTTGCAGCGCCAGCGTGGCGTCGGTAACGTAGTGAAATTCGATGTCGTGCTGATCGTTGAGCATGCGCCGCACCGCCTCGACGATGATCAATTGATCGTCCACCAGCAAGACGCGCACCTTGAACGCGGTAAGCCGGGGTTCTTGCTCGGTGCTTAATTCGGACATCAGTGTTCTCTTCTTTGTCTTCTTGGTAAGGTCTTTGCCGGTCATTCAGCCGCGGCGTCCGGCTTGCGCAGGGCGAGCTTGCCGCCAGCCTTGCTGCGCACGGTGGCGCCAATTTTATCCAATGGCAAAATCAACTGGGCCGCATCCAGCTCGGCCGCCGCGCGCGGCATGCCGTACACGGCGCTGCTGGCCTGGTCCTGGGCAATGGTAGTCTTGCCGGCGCGGCGCAAGGCCAGCAAACCGGCGCCGCCGTCGCGGCCCATGCCGGTAAGCAACACACCGACAGCTTCCCCGCGCCAATGTTCTGCCATGCAATGGAAAAATACATCGACCGAAGGCCGGTAGGCATAGTCGCGTGGTTCAGCATCGTAACTCAAGCGATAGTTTTGATCCAGCACCAAATGGTCATTGGTCTTTGCGATCATCACTGAACCTGTTTCCAACTCGTCGCCGTCGTCGATGACGCGCACCGGCATCACCAGTTGTTCACCCAGCCATTTGGCGAAGTGGGAAGCGAAGTTTTCATCAATGTGCTGGACCACCACGATGGCGCAGCCGGGCGGGGCGGTCCAGCCGGCCAGCACCTTCGACACCGCCAGCGGGCCGCCGGTGGACGCGCCTATCGCCACCAGCATGTTGACCCGCTTCTCCTTATGCTCGGCCGGCGCCGCCTTGGCCGGGGCATCGCCGTTGCCGATGCTGTGGCGGATCAGTTTGCCGATGGTCTTGATCTTCGCCAGCAACTCGGCGCCGCCGCCGGTATGGCCCTGCAGCACCGGCGTCGCCGTCACGTCCAGTGCGCCGGCGCCGAGGGCGCGGAAGACCTGGTTGACATTGTCTTGCGGCCGCCCGGTCACCACCAGGATCGCGCAGGGTGAGCGTTGCATGATCTGGCGCGTCGCCTCGACGCCGTCCAGTTTCGGCATGTTCAAGTCCATCAGCACCAGGTCGGGGCGGTTGTCGGCGCACATCTGCACTGCTTCCAGGCCGGTGCGGGCGATCCACAGCACCTGATGCTCGGAAGTGCTGGCGACCACCCGCCGCAGCGCTTCGGCCGCCATCGCGACATCGTTGGCAATGGCGATTTTCATCTTCGAGCGTCCCCGATCAGGTCGGACACGGCGTCGAGCAGGGTCTCGTCGTGGAAGCTGCCCTTGGTGAGGTAATAGTCGGCGCCGGCCGAGAGTCCGCGCGCGCGATCTTCCGGGCGGTCCTTGTAGGAGACGATCATGACGGGCAGCTGGTGCAAGTGAAGATCCTTTTTGATGAGGGTGACCAGTTCGATGCCGTCCATGCGCGGCATGTCGACGTCGGTGATGACCAGGTCGTATTCGCCGCTGCGCACCACGTTCCAGCCGTCGATGCCGTCGATGGCGATGTCGACCTCGAAGCCGCGCCCGACCAGCAGCTTGCGCTCCATCTCGCGCACGGTCAGCGAGTCGTCGACCACCAGCACGCGCTTCATCTTGCGCCGCGCCGCCTGGTCGGCCTGCGCCAACTGGTGCAAGCCGCCTTCGTGCAGCAGCTTGTCGATCGACAGCAGCAGGTCGGGCACGTCGAGGATCAGCACCGGCTCGCCGTCGTCGAGCAGGGCGGCGGCGGAGATGTCGCGCATCTTGCCGAAGATCGGGTCGATCGCTTGCACCGCCAGGCTTTGCTCGCCGCGGATGGCGTCGACCACCACCGCATAGCGGCGCGCGCCGCCGCCCAGCACCACCACCGCCAACTCGGCGGACGAAGCCATCTCGCCCAGCTCCAGCACCTGGGCCGCCGAGACCAGTCCCAGGTGTTCGCCGCCGAAGTCGAAGAACTGCTTGTTTTCCAGCGTGTGGATGTCGGCCTGCGGCACGCGGATGACGCGCTCCACCTTGACGATGGGGATGGCGTAAGCCTCGCCGCGGATGTCGACCACCAGCGCGCGCACGATCGACTGCGTCAGCGGCAGCGTGATCGAAGTGCGGAAACCCTTGCCCAGTTCCGACTCGATGCGCACCGTGCCGTTTTGCTGGCGGATGGTTTCGTGGACGATGTCCAGGCCGACGCCGCGGCCCGACAATTCGTTGGCCGATTCCTTCAGGCTGAAGGCCGGCAGGAACAGGAATTCCAGCAGTTCCGCGTGCGACAGGGCCGCCGCCATGGCCGGACTGGCCATCTTCCGTTGGTTCACCGAGCGGCGGATCTTTTCGACGTCGACGCCGCGGCCGTCGTCGCTGATCTCGATGCTCAGCATGCCGGCGCGGTGGCGCGCTTCCATGCGGATCGTGCCCAGCGCCGCCTTGCCGGCCTGGATGCGCTCGTGCGGCGGCTCCATGCCGTGGTCGATGGCGTTGCGCAGCATATGGTTCAGCGGGCTTTCGATTTTCGCCAGGATGTCGCGGTCGACCAGCGTTTCCTCGCCCTCGATTTCCAGGCGCACCTCCTTGCCCAGGCTGCGCGCCAGGTCGCGCACCATGCGCGGAAATGGATGGATGCCGTCGCGGAAGGGGCGCATGCGCAGCTCCAGCACCTCGTCGACCATGCCTTGCGAGACCGCCAGCAGGCGCCGCTCGTAGGTCTCGACGTCGGCGATATGCTGCAGCAGGAACTGCTTCAGCGGATGGGCCTTTTGCAGCGCCAGCAGCGATTTTTCCTTCAGGCTGGCGTCGCTGCCGCGCGCAATCGCCTCGTGCAATTCCTCGATCGCGCTGGCCAGGCTGCTCTGGTTGCGCTTGAAGCGCTGCAGCGACTGGATGAAGGGATGCATCAGGTGGGCGCTGATGCGCGCTTCGCTGGCCAGCGACAGCAGGCGGTCGAAATTCTGCGCCTGGCCTTTGCCCGGCGCCGCGGCCGAAGCGGGAACGGGCGGCGCCGGATCCCGTGCGTCCGGCGCGAAGGCGGGATCGATGCCGACGTCGGTGCGCGGCGGCGGGCGCATGGCCAGTTGCGGCAATTCGGGCAGTTCCGGCAGGTCGGCGATGGTGGCGATCGCCTGCAGCGTGCTTTCGATCTGCGCCAGGTTGGCGGCTTGCCAGGCGGCGGCGCTGGCGTCGTCCAGGCGCGACAGCTGGACGATCAGGTCGACCCCGGACAGCAGCACGTCGACGCGTTCCGGCGTCAGTTTCAGTTTGCCGTGCTGGGCGGCGACGAAGCTGTCTTCCATGCCGTGCGCCAGTTGCACCACGACGTCGAGGCCGACGATGGCGGCGGCGCCCTTGATCGAGTGGGCCGCGCGCATCATCGGCTCGACCGCGGCGGCGTCGCCGCGGCTGCGCTCCATCGCCAGCAAGCCGTCGGTCAGGAGCTGGGTCTGGCTGTCCGCCTCCATGCGGAACAGGTCGAGCATGGAAAACTGGCTCAGATCGCCTTGCTGGTCCTGGCTCATCGTAAGGTCCTCGCGAGTTGGTAGCCGATCAGGGCGGCGTCAAGGCAGCCGATATGCATGTCCTGGTGTGTCAGCACGCCCGACAGGAAGCGCGTCAGGCCCTTGTTGATGGTGGCGGCCGGCGCCTTCGCCGCGGCGGCGGCATAGCGCACGATGCCGTGCAGGTCGGCCACCGGCAGGGCGAAGGACCGCTCTTCCCACTGCAGCACCAGCAGGCGCGCAAACGTGTGGCGGCCCTTGCTGGCCGGGGCCTCGCCTTCGTCGATGCCGAGCAGCGCCGCCAGCGACATGCACGGATACAGGGTGCCGCCGACATTCACCAGTCCCAGCAAGCCGCTGCCGCTGCGGTGGGGCAGCACGTGCGGTTTGGCCTGCGGCGCCACCGAGAGGAAAATTTTGGTCGGCAGCGACAGCCATTCGTGGCCGATGCGAAATACCAGCATCGAGGCATTTTTGTCGTCCGCGCCCGATTCCAGCTGGCGGAAATGCGCGGCCCATTCCTTTTTATAGTCGTCGCCGACGCGGCGCTGCAGGTTGCGCTGGGCCGCCGCGGCATATACTTCGCAGTTGCGGCAGTGGATATGCACGGCCAGTTTTTCGCAGCTTTGGTCGCCGGCCACGCCGATCCGGTTCCAGCAGTCGTCGATCAGCGGCGTGGCGTAGGTGGGCATGGTGGCCTCGGGTGTCGTCATGGTCGGTTCTTATCAGGCTTGCCGGCGCTGGAAAATGCGCGCCGCGCGGGCTTTCAGGTTGGCCGCGCCAGCCTGGTTGCCGTGTTGTTCCGCCAGCAGGGCCAGGTGGCACAAGGCTTCGTAGTGGTCCGGCTGCAGGTAGAGGCAGCGGCGCCAGTAGTCTTCGGCCGCGCTCATTTTACCGGCGTGTTCGCTGAGGATGCCGAGGATGAAATAGGCTTCGGCGGAATCGGGCGCCACGGCCAGGTGGGCCCGGCACATCCCGGCGGCTTCCTCGAAATGGCCGCGGTCGGCCAGCTTGCGCGCCAGTTCGATCAGATTTTCCGGCGCCTGCGCGGGGACATGCGCAAGGGCGGCGGGCGTCTTGCGCGGCGCCGCCGCGGCGGACGAAAGCGGGGACGCCGGCGTGGCCGCGAATATCGGCCGAGCCGGCCTGGTCCGTTTTGGCGTCGCCGCCGCCGCCGTGCCTGTGATCGTGGCCGTGCTTTTTGCTGTTTCCTGCGACTGCGTTTTGGGCCCGTCCTTGCGCAGTGCGAAAGCCTGGCGGTGCGGCAGCGGGCTGAAGCCGTGCTGGCAGAATGACGGCACCTCCGCATAACCGGCCAACAGCATGCCGTCGGCGGCCAGGATGGCGGCCAGCCTGGCGATGGCCGCCTTGGTGGTCGGCTTGTCGAAATAGATCAGCAGGTTGCGGCAAAAGATCACGTCGTAATACTCGGCGTGCCGGGCGCCGTCGAATTCCAGCAGATTGCCCTGCCTGAAGTTGACTTGCCGGCACAGCGAGTCGGCGATGCGGTATTCGTCCTCGCCGAGATGGGTGAAATAACGTTCGCGGAAAGCGGTGTCCTGGGCGCGGAAGGCGTTGCGGCCGTAGACGCCGTTTTGCGCGCGGGCCACGCAGCCCGGACTGAGGTCGTAGGCGTCGATGGAAAACGCCTCCTTCGGCACCTTGGCGTCGTTCAGCGCCATCGCCATCGAATAGGGTTCCTCGCCGCCGGCGCAGGGAATCGACAGGATGCGCGCCGGCCGCGACGCGCGCGCCAGACGCGCCTGGATGAATTCCACCGTGGCGCTGAAGGCCTGGGCGTCGCGGAAAAACCAGGATTCCGGCACCACCACCAGCTCGATCAACTGCGTCAGTTCTTCCGGCGTCAGCGCTTCCAGATAGGTCTCGCTGTCCTGGCCTTGCAAGCCGTTCTGCTCCATGCGCTGGCGCACGGCGCGCTCGGCGGACGTCTTCGACAGGTTCAGGCCGGTGGCGCGGCGCAGCAGGGTCTGGGCCGTCATGCGGCGCCGCCTCCGGACGGCGGCTGGAACAGGATGGCGCGCAGCGGCGCCGGCAGCAGGTATTCCAGCTCGACCAGCTGGATGATGCCTTCGGCGTCGCTGGCGACCTGGCCGAGGAAGGGCGCGGCCGTCACGCCGGCGTCGGCCAGCGCCGCTTCATCCACCTCCTGGATGCCGCGCACATGCTCCGCCAGCAGGCCGAGCAGATGAGCGGCGCCGTCCGGCGCCATATAATCGACCACCAGGATGCGCGAATCGAAATGCTCCTGGCTGTCGGCGAGGCCGGCCAGCCGCGACAGGTCGACCACCGGCACCGAGCGGCCATGGAAGTCCATCAATCCGGCCACGAACGCTGGCGCCAGCGGCAACTGCTTCAATTCCAGCAGGGGCAGCACGCGCACGATGGCGCCCAGCCGCAGGCCGTAACGGTCGTGCCCGATGTGGAAGATCAGCGCTTTCATGGCGTCAGATCGTCACCGCGAAGTTCGACACGCTGGCTTGCAGGTCGCCGGCGGCAAATTGCAGCTGGTGCACCGCCTCGCTGGTGGCCTTCAGCGATTCCACCGTCTGCTGGGTGGCGTCGCTC
>DASYLQ010000337.1:0-2153 GCA_036009485.1 Janthinobacterium sp. | reverse complement strand
GGGCGGGCATGGCTAGGGGTATCGATTGTGCTTCTTGCGTTTCTCATTGACCGAAGCCGACTGGCGATACCGGGCCGCTTTAAAACGTTTCCCACTCGGGCTGAAGCGAGTTCGGTTTGCGGGCGTTTGGCGGCGGCCTGGCGCGGCTCCGGCCGCCGAAGGGCAGGCTTGGCCGCGGCAGCGGCCGGGCGGCGCACAGGTTCGGACCTGGCGGCGGCTGGCGCAGCCGCGGCGGCAAGGGCTGGAACCGGCGTCGGCGCCGCCGCGCCAAGCCGGAACACGCTGACCAGCCCGGCCGGCCTGCTCCTGCATCGATGCGGCGGTGGCGCCGGCCTAGTCGACCAGTTTGCTGCCGGCCGCGACGTCGCCGGCGGACGCGGCGATCAAGCCTTTGATATCCCTGGCCGCCACCGCCGCGCGCTGCGCCAGGTTGCGCACCTCGCCGGCGACGACGGCGAAACCGCGCCCCTGTTCGCCGGCGCGGGCCGCTTCCACGGCAGCGTTCAGCGCCAGGGTATTGGTCTGGAAAGCGATGCTGTCGATGACGCCGATGATGTCGCCGATTTTCCTGGCCGAGGCATTGATCGCCCCCATCGTGCCGACCACCTGGGCCACCACGCTGCCGCCGTGCTGCGCGATCTCGGCGGCCGCCGCCGCCAGTTGTTTGGCCTGCAGCGCATTGTCGGCGTTTTGCCTGACCGTGCTGGTCAGTTCTTCCATCGCCGATGCGGTTTCTTCCAGCGAACTGGCCTGTTCCTCGGTGCGCGAGGACAGGTCCAGGTTGCCGGCGGCGATCTGGCCGGAAGCGGTGGCGATGGTGTCGGCGCCGTCGCGCACCTGGGCGACGATGGCGGCGAGGCTGTCGCGCATGGCCTTGATCGCATACAGCAGGCTGGCGCGGTCGCCGGCCGCGAGCTCGACGTCGGTGCCGAGGTCGCCGGCGGCAATGCGGTTGGCCAGCTCGACAGCATAAGCCGGTTCGCCGCCCAGCTGGCGCTTGATGCTGCGCGTCAAGAGCAGCGCCACGGCGATGCCGGCCAGGATGGCGCCGCTGCTCAGAGCCAGCAGCAGCCAGGTCGAATTGCGCGACATCGTTCTGGCACCTTCGGCGCCATCCTTGAGCGCCGCCGCCTGGTAGGAAGACAGTTTGCGGATGCTGGCGACATAGCCGGTCAGTGCCGGTTCCAGGCTGGACTGCACCAGCGCGGCGACATGCGCCGGATCGCTTTTCTTTTCAGCCAGCATGGCTTCGCGGGCGGCGATATACACCTTGCGCCGCTCGCCGATTTGCGCCAGCAGCGCCGTTTCCTCGGCATTCTTGGGGAAGTCCCCGAGCTGCTTCTGGATCACGCTGATGCGCGCCGTGGTGTCCTTGATGCGTATCTGGGTTTGCTGCAGCATGGCCGGGTCGGTCAAGGTGGCGGCGGCCATCGTGCGCATGCCATTCAGGTCGGTTGCGGCGGCCCATTCGGCGAACAGGCGCTCTTTCTGGATGACTTCGTCGACCATGATGGTGACGGATTCGCTGCTGCGTTCCAGGCGCAGCGCGGCGACGCTGGCGATCAGCGCCAGCAGGGCGAGGACCAGGCCGAAGCCGAGCAGCAGCCTGGTGCCAACCTTGACGTCTTGAATTTTCATGAAGTCTCCTTGTCGGTGGGAGTGGAGTCCGACCTTGGCGCTTTGTCGCCCCATGAATTGGCCGCGTAATGCGCCTGGCATTTGACTTGGCGAAACAAATCTCGCCATTAAAACTTTCTAAACGGAATTAATTATAAAGATTTTCTTCCGTGAATTTGTTTTATTCGTTTTTTTTTTTTTGGCAAAAGAAAGTTGTTGAGATGGAAAAAGTCAAAAGCTCGGGCGCGGAAGTGTGCACGACCCGGGAAGCGGCCGGATCCTGGGCATTTCTGTGATTTCCGTGCAACAGCTTCTACTGGAATGAGCTCTTAGAAGTTGGCCGCGGGCCCCTGTGGGGCTTTCCTGGCGCACTCGCGCAGCGGCGCCACCTTGGGGATGATGATGCGCACCGTGGTGCCCTGGCCCTGCCGGGTCTGGATGTCGATGCGCCCGCCCAGCACGCCGGTGACGATGTTGTAGACGATATTCATGCCCAGTCCGGTGCCGCCTTGCCCCATCTTGGTGGTGAAGAAGGG
>DASYLQ010000336.1:0-12794 GCA_036009485.1 Janthinobacterium sp. | reverse complement strand
AAGGCGGTGGCCGGCAATTTTCCCTGCGATACGAGGTCGCTGGTGCTGAGCAGGCCCGGCAGCAAGCTCGCTATGCCGGACGCGTATTGGCTTTCATAGACTTCGCTGCTGAGGGTATAGGCCGGCGTGGCGGAATGCTGGGCCGAATTGATCAGCAGCGGCAGGAACAGGGTCACGCCCACCGTCGGGCTGCCGCCGAATACCGTGCCGGAGGTCTGCGACAAGGCATACGGCCCGGACATGCCGGACGCCGCCGTCACCATGAATTCGCTGCCGTATTCCGTCTGCATGGCGCGCTGCGTTGCCAGCGCCACGTAAGCGCCTTGCGAATAACCGGTGACGAGCAGGCGCGTCGACGCCGTCGCCCCGATCCCGGCGAAGGACAGGCGCGCCGCGCGCAGGGCGTCGGCCATGTCGGCCGACTGCGCCTCGGCGTTCAGGTAGGGATGGTAGGACAGCGCCGACGTGTCGTAGCCGGTGTAGTTCGGCGCCACCACGATGAAGCCCTGGGCCGCGTACATGGCGGCGATCAGGCGCGCCTCGCTGTTCTGGCCCAGCCTGGCCATATTGTAGGTCTTGTCGGCGGTGGTGCCGTGCGCATACAGGATGACCGGGCGGGCGCCGCTGCAGGATGGATTCGCGCCGGACGGAACCATGATGGCGGCGCTGGCGGTGGTCGCCTCGCCTTGGCCGCCGACCGTGTTGTATTGCACCGTATAAGGCGTGATGGAGCAGGTCGGCGTGCCGGTGATCTTGCTGAAACCGCTTTGCAGCGCTTCCAGCATCTGCGTCAGGGTTGGCGGATCGAGCGTGGCGACCGTCTGGCTGGACGACACCACCACCGGCACCGCGCTGGCGGCGCCGATGACGGAGCCGCGCGCCGGCGCGGCGATGACGGACGGCGTCGGCGCCGCGGCGGTGGCGCCGCTGCTACTGCCGTTGCCGCCGGAGCCGCCGCCCCCGCAGCCGCTCAGGGCGCCGGCCAGCAGGATCAGGGACAGTCGAAGGTGGTGCCTCATGCGTGCTCCCTGGCGCGGGAGCGCCGCTAATTAATTTGAGTCCTGTAGGAATCTTTCCAGGATACTAACAGAACCGAACGCGGCACGGCGTAAGCGGTCGTTCACGCCGGCCCAGGCGGCGTCCGCGGGCGGGGTTTCGACCAGGATCAGGTCGGCGTTGACATGGTCCATGGTGCGCAGCGAGGCATACAGCGCATGGGCATACAGGTCCGGCGCCTGCGTCAGTTGCACGCTGGCGCAGGCCGGCGGCATGGCATCGGAATAATGGATCAGCGCCACGCGGCGCCCGGCGTTCAGCAATTGGTTCAAGGCGCCGGCCAATTGTTCGCCGTCGAGCATGGCGACCGGCGTCTGCGGCGCGTAATGCGAATCGAGCGCGCCGGACACACGCGGCGCGGCGGCGTCCGGCGCTGCCGGCAAGCGGCCGATCACGGCGGCGATCTGCTCGGCGCTGATGTGGCCGGGACGCAACAGCACCGGGCCATGCGTCGCCAGCCGCGACAAGTCGACGATGGTCGATTCGATGCCGACCTGGCTCTGGCCGCCGTCGAGCACGGCGCCCAGCGGGCCGCCTTCGCCTTCGTCGCCGAATTCTTCGCGCACATGCTGCGCCGTGGTCGGGCTGACATGGCCGAACTTGTTGGCGGACGGCGCCGCCACCCCGCCCTTGCCGCCCTTGAAGAGCGACAGCAAGGCGATGGCGACCGGATGCGCGGGACAACGCAAGCCGACCGTATCCTGGCCGCCCGAGACGGCGGCGGGAATGCGCGCCGCGCGTTTCAGGATCAGGGTCAGCGGGCCGGGCCAAAAAGCCTCGGCCAATTGATGCGCCTCGGCGGGAATCTCGCCGGACCAGTAGGCCAGGTCGGCGCCCGGCGCCACGTGGACGATGACCGGATGGTCGGAGGGACGCCCCTTG
Source organism: Janthinobacterium sp. (assembly GCA_036009485.1). Lineage (GTDB taxonomy): Bacteria > Pseudomonadota > Gammaproteobacteria > Burkholderiales > Burkholderiaceae_D > Janthinobacterium. The sequence goes on along the minus strand of DASYLQ010000336.1, from coordinate 10,856 downwards.
GCGGCGTAGATGCGCGCCACGGCGGCGGGATTTTCCGCATCGGCGCCCAGGCCGTACACGGTTTCGGTCGGAAAAGCGACCAGGCCGCCGGATGCGAGAATCGCGGCGGCCTGAGCCAGTTCCTCAGTGGAAGCGCCCGTCATGCGGCGACCAGGTCTTGAAACGTCATCTTGCTATCTTCCCTGCGGCAACGCTTACTGGGTCAGCAAGCGCAGCGCTTCGGCGTATTTGGCCGAAGTCTGGTCCAGCACGTCCTGCGGCACGCGCGGCGCCGGCGCCTTCTTGTTCCAGGGCTGGGTTTCCAGCCAGTCGCGCACGAATTGCTTGTCGAACGATTCGGGCGACTTGCCGACCTGGTAAGACGACATCGGCCAAAAGCGCGAGGAATCCGGGGTCAGGATTTCATCGATCAGGTGCACGGTGCCGTTGGCGTCGAGGCCGAACTCGAACTTGGTGTCGGCGATGATGATGCCGCGTGTGGCGGCGTATTCGGCGGCCAGCGTGTACAGTTTGATGGCGGCTTCCTTGACCTGGCGGGCGATGTCGGCGCCGACGATTTTCTCGGCTTCTTCGTACGAAATGTTTTCATCGTGCTGGCCGACCGGCGCCTTGGTCGATGGCGTAAACAGCACTTCCGGCAGCTTTTGCGCTTCCTGCAAGCCGGCCGGCAGCGTGATGCCGCAAATCGCGCCCGTCTTTTGGTAATCCTTCCAGCCTGAACCGATGATGTAACCGCGCACGATGGCTTCTATGCCCAGCGGCACGAATTTCTTGACGACGATGGCGCGGCCTTCGACCTGGGCGCGCTCTTCCGGCGCCACCACGGTCACCGGGTCGATGCCGGTTTCGTGGTTCGGCATCAGGCTGCCGAATTTGTTGAACCAGAAATTCGACATCTCGGTCAGCATCTTGCCCTTGTTCGGGATCGGATCATCGAGGATGACGTCGAAGGCGGACAGGCGGTCGGTCTGCACCACCAGCAATTTATCGTCGCCGACGGCGTAGATGTCGCGCACTTTGCCGCGGTGCAGGAAAGGCAGCGACTTCAAGTTTGTTTCAAGAATTCCAGACATGGTGTTTCCTTAACGTTGGGCCGACAGGCGGCCCAGTTCGATTCAATTCAATTCGGGCAGGGTTGCGTTGCGCACCTTGTCGGCCTGGGTGGCGCGGAAGGCTTTCAGCTTGGTTTTCAGGCCGGCGTCGTTCAGCGCCAGCACCGCGACCACGGCCAGGGCCGCGTTGGCGGCGCCGGATTCGCCGATCGCCAGGGTGGCGACAGGAATACCCTTGGGCATTTGCACGGTCGACAGCAGCGAGTCCATGCCCTTCAGGTATTTCGACGGGATCGGCACGCCGTACACCGGCAGGATGGTCGAGGCGGCCACGACGCCGGCCAGGTGGGCGGCGGCGCCGGCGCCGGCGATGAAGGCTTGCGCGCCGCGCGACTCCATGTCGGCCAGCCAGGCTTCCAGTTCTTTCGGGGTGCGGTGCGCCGACAGCGCCCGCGCTTCATACGACACGCCGAAATCCTTGCAGATTTGCGCCGCCTCTTTCATGATGTCCCAATCCGACGTCGAGCCCATCACGATACCAACCAAAGTTTTTTCAGACATAGTAGTTCACGCTCAAAATTAAAACGCGCCCGGTCGGGCCGGGCGCGGGGGGGGGGGGGTAAAAAAAATTACTTGACGATCTGGGACAACTCGCCCTTCTTGTAGCGCTCGGCCATCTTGTCGAGCGACACCGGCTTGATCTTCGCCGCCTGGCCTTCGCAGCCGAAGGCCAGGAAGCGCGCCTTGCACACTTCGGTGGCCGCTTCGCGCGCCGGCTTGAGGAAGTCGCGCGGATCGAACTTCGACGGGTTCTCGAACAGATACTTGCGCACCGCCGCCGTCATCGCCAGGCGGATGTCGGTGTCGATGTTAATCTTGCGCACGCCGTGGCGGATGCCTTCCTGGATCTCCGCCACCGGCACGCCGTAGGTTTCCTTCATGTCGCCGCCGAACTCGCGGATAATCGCCAGCAGTTCCTGCGGCACCGACGAGGAACCGTGCATCACCAAATGGGTGTTGGGGATGCGCGCATGGATTTCCTTGATGCGGTCGATGGCCAGGATGTCGCCGGTCGGCTGGCGCGAAAACTTGTAGGCGCCGTGCGAAGTGCCGATGGCGATCGCCAGCGCATCGCACTGGGTGCGGGCGACGAAATCGGCCGCCTGCGCCACGTCGGTCAGCAACTGTTCGCGGGTCATGGTGCCGTCGGCGCCGTGACCGTCTTCCTTGTCGCCCTTCATGGTTTCCAGCGAACCGAGCACGCCCAGTTCGGCTTCCACCGTGACGCCGATGGCATGCGAGAACTTGACCACTTCGCGCGAAACCTCGACATTATAATCGTAACTGGCGACGCTCTTGCCGTCGGCGTTGAGCGAGCCGTCCATCATGACCGAGCTGAAACCCGAACGGATCGCCGCCATGCAGACGGCCGGCGACTGACCGTGGTCCTGGTGCATCACCAGCGGAATGTGCGGGTAGGCTTCCACCGCGGCGTCGATCAGGTGGCGCAGGAAGGCTTCGCCGGCATACTTGCGGGCACCGGCCGACGCCTGCATGATGACCGGGCTGCCGACTGCATCGGCGGCCATCATGATGGCTTGCACCTGTTCGAGATTGTTGACATTGAACGCCGGCAAACCGTAACCGTGTTCGGCGGCGTGGTCCAGCAATTGACGCATGGATACGAGAGACATGATGGAACTCCAAACGATGTAAAACCTGTGAGGGCCGGCGCGCTGGACTCAGCGCCGGGCCCGTATTTGACTATTACTGACTATTATAAAGGGCGGGGCGGCGAAAACCCGCTCTGTAAATTTACTACGAGAATGCGCCTACCTTAACGATTTTCAATGCGTTGGTGCCGCCCATCTGGCCCATCGGATCGCCCGAGGTGACGACGATCATGTCGCCCTTCTTGACGATGCCTTTTTCGACCAGCAAGTCTTCCGCCTGTTTCAGCACCACTTCCCGGCTGGCGTCTTGCAGCAGATGATACGCGCTGACGTTACGGTAGAGCGCCGCCTTGCGCAGCGTCGTGATGCTCGGCGTCAGAGCGAAGATCGGCGTATCGATGCCGTGGCGGCTCATCCACAGCGCAGTCGAGCCCGATTCAGTCAGGGCGACGATGGCCTTGACCTTCAGGTGGTGCGCCGTAAACAGCGCGCCATAGGCGATCGACTGGTCGATGCGGGTGAAACGGACGTTAAGGAAATCGGCGTCCAGCACGTTGTATTCCGATTGCTCGGCCTCGACGCAGATCGCAGCCATCATTTCCACCGTCTCGACCGGGTATTTGCCGGAAGCCGTTTCAGCCGAGGTCATCACCGCGTCGGAGCCGTCCAGCACGGCGTTCGCCACGTCGGACACTTCGGCGCGGGTCGGCACGGCATTGAAAATCATCGATTCCATCATTTGCGTGGCGGTGATGGTCAGCTTGTTCGAGGCGCGCGCCATGCGGATCATGCGCTTCTGCAGCGCCGGCACCGCCGCGTTGCCCACCTCCACCGCCAAGTCGCCGCGGGCGACCATGATGCCGTCGGAAGCGTCGAGGATTTCCTGCAGCGCGGGAATGGCTTCGGCGCGCTCGATCTTGGCGATCAGCATGGGCTTGTGCTGGAAAGGCTCGCCGGCGATATTCGCCAGCTGGCGCGCCATTTCCATGTCGGTGGCGCTTTTCGGGAAGGATACTGCCAGGTAGTCGGCCTGGAATTGCATGGCCGTCTTGATGTCTTCCATATCCTTGGACGTCAGCGCCGGCGCGGTCAGGCCGCCGCCTTGGCGGTTGATGCCCTTGTTATTCGACAGCACGCCGCCGACCTTGACCGTGGTATGGATTTCGCTGCCGACGATGCGCTCGACCACCAGCACGATCAAGCCATCGTTCAGCAGCAGCACGTCTGCGGGATGCAAGTCTTGCGGCAAGGCCTTGTAGTCGAGGCCGACACGGTCCTGGTTGCCCAGTTCGCCGTTTTCGCCGTAGTGGGCGTCGAGGATGAACTTGTCGCCCTTGACCAGGTCGACCTTGCCGTTCTCAAACTTGCCGACGCGGATTTTCGGGCCCTGCATGTCGCCCATGATCGCGACCTCGCGGCCGCACTCGGCGGCGGCCTGGCGCACCATGGCGGCGCGATTGATATGGTCTTGCGCGGTGCCATGGGAAAAGTTCAGGCGCATGACGTCGACGCCGGCCCGGATCATGCGGATCAGGGTAGCCATGTCGCTGGAAGCAGGGCCGATGGTTGCAACGATTTTGGTGCCACGGGACATAATATTCCTTATGGGTGAATGGTCGGGCGGATTACCCGGGGGGACCTGCAACGCTGATTCGTCGATCTGTTATTTGTTGCTCACTCATTACTCGCGCGCCTGCGCGCTCACCGCTGTCTCCTTGCCGGCTTGCATACTGATTGCAGACTTGCTTGATCTTACTTATTGCCTATTTATTACTTCCTACTTACTGCTTATTTCTTACTGCTTATTTACTACTTACTTATTAGCCCGCTGCACCAGCATATCCACTGCCGGCAGCGTCTTCCCCTCCAAAAACTCGAGGAAAGCGCCGCCGCCGGTCGAGATATAACTGATTTTATCGGTAATGTCATATTTTGCAATGGCAGCCAGCGTATCGCCGCCGCCGGCGATCGAAAACGCTTTCGAAGCGGCGATCGCCAGCGCCAGGGTCTTGGTGCCTTCGCCGAACTGGTCGAATTCAAATACGCCGACCGGGCCATTCCACACGATGGTGCCGGCCGCGGCGATCTGCCGCGCCAGTTGCTGCGCCGTTTTCGGGCCGATATCGAGGATCATGTCGTCGTCGGCGACGTCGGCCACATCCTTGACGGTGGCGGCCGCCGTTGGCGAGAATTCCTTGGCGCAGACGACGTCGACCGGGATCGGCACCTGGGCGCCGCGCGCCGCCATGATGTCGATGATGGCCTTGGCCTCGCCGACCAGGTCGGACTCGAACAGCGACTTGCCGATATTCAGCCCGACCGCTTTCATGAAGGTGTTGGCGATGCCGCCGCCGACGATCAGGTGGTCGACTTTTTCCGACAGCGCCTTCAGGATGGTCAGCTTGCTCGACACCTTGGAACCGGCGACGATGGCCAGCAGCGGACGGGCCGGCGCACCCAGCGCCTTGCCCAGCGCGTCCAGCTCGGCGGCCAGCAGCGGGCCGGCGCAGGCGACAGGCGCGAAACGCGCCACGCCATGGGTGCTGGCCTCGGCGCGATGGGCGGTGCCGAAGGCGTCGTTCACATAGATATCGCACAATCTGGCCATTTTTTGCGCCAATTCGTCGCTATTGTTTTTCTCGCCCTGGTTGATGCGGACATTTTCCAGCAGCACCACCTGGCCCGGCTGCAGATTTTCCAGCCCGGCGCCATCGACCCAGTGCTGCTTCAGTTCCACGGGCTGGCCCAGCAGTTCGGAGAGGCGGCCGGCGACCGGCGCCAGACTGTCTTGCGGCTTGAACTCGCCTTCGGTCGGGCGGCCCAGGTGGGAAGCGACCATGACGGCGGCGCCGGCGGCCAGGGCGGCGCGGATGCCGGGGACCGATGCGCGGATGCGGGTATCTTCGGTGATCTTGCCGCTATCATCCTGCGGCACGTTCAAGTCGGCGCGGATCAGCACCCGTTTGCCCTGGAGCGCATGTTGCGCGATCAAATCTTGCAGGCGGATGAAGTTGAGAGCAGCTGTCATGGCACTCCAGAATGTCGAGTGGTTGAAAGTTCGTTATTTTACTCCAAACCGGAGCCCACATCCGTTTGGCAAAAAAACATGCAAAAAACACAAACCTATCATTCAGCCATGTCTGCAGAAGGGAAACGGGCCGCGGTGCCTAAGCGGTGTCGTCGGGGCGCGACATATCCCGGCGCTTTCAAGTACAGCCGGCTTTCAAAGTGAAACCTATTTCATCGATGAATTTTATGCCGGGCTCGAATCCGTTAAAATCAATGTTTTAGCCCTTTGTCCGGAGAAGAACAAGATGACCACCACCACGCCTGCGGTTGAACTCGATGGCAAAGACTTGCCGGCGCATTGCCCCAACCCGGCCATGCCGCTGTGGTCGTCGCATCCGCGCGTGTTCCTCGAATTCAACCAGGACGGTATCGCCAAATGTCCTTATTGCGGCACAGCCTATCGCCTGAAACCCGGCGCAGTGGTGCACCATCACTGATAGTCTTGCCTGATCCTTGCCGGAGTTTCCATGCCACGTCAAAAGCAATTAAACGGCAGCGCCGCCGAGGTGGAGGTGGCGTTTTATGACGCCCTCAACCGTGGCGACGTCGATGCCCTGATGGCGCTGTGGGCCGACGACGAGGAAATCGTCTGCATCCATCCGGGCGGGCTGCGCCTGATCGGCCACGCCGCCATCCGCGCCTCGTGGGAAAACATCTTCGAGCGCGGCGGCTTGCATATCCTGCCCTCGCAATTGCATGAGACCCACAATCTGATGGGTTCAGTCCATACCGTGGTCGAGGGCGTCACCTCGACCAGCGGCGAAGCGGCGCACCTGCTGGCCACCAATATCTATATCAAGACGCCGCGCGGCTGGCGCATCGTGCTGCACCATGTATCGGTCGCGCCCGGCCCCGTTCCGGCCGACACCAGGCCGCAGATTTTGCACTAGGAAACACGGAACAGGAGTGAGGAATGGATTACAGCGCCCCGTTCTGGCTGCCAAACGGCCACTGTCAAACCATCTATCCGGCCATCTTCATTGCGAAACCGGCCGTGGCCTTCCGCCGCGAACGCTGGGAAACGCCGGACGGCGATTTTGTCGACCTGGATTTTGTCGACGGCCAGCCGGGCCAGCCTTTCGTGGTCTTGTTCCACGGCCTCGAAGGCTCGTCCGACAGCCACTATTCGCGGGCGCTGATGGCCGACGTCGCGGCGCGCGGCTGGTCCGGGGCGGTGGCGCACTTCCGCGGTTGTTCCGGCGAACACAACCTGGCGCCGCGCTTTTATCATTCCGGCGACGCCGCCGAAGTCGACTGGATCCTGCGCCGCCTGCGCCCTCGCTTCAGCGGCAAGTTCTACGCCACCGGCGTCTCGCTCGGCGGCAACGTCCTGCTGCGCTGGCTGGGCGAATCCCAGCACGCGGCGGAAAAAATCGTCGATGCCGCCTGCGCCGTGTCCGCCCCGCTCGACCTGGCGCGCGGCGGCATTTCACTGTCGCGCGGCTTCAACCGCATCTACACGATGATGTTCCTGCAAACGCTGAAACCGAAATGCCTGGCCAAGCTGGAACAATTTCCCGGCCTGTTCGACCGCGAAGCCATGCTGGCCGCGCGCACCATGCACGATTTCGACAACGCCGTCACCGCCCCGCTGCACGGCTTCCGGGACGCCGACGATTACTGGGACCGCGGCAGCGCCAAGCATGTGCTGGACGCCATCACCGTGCCGACCCTGGTGCTGAACGCGAAAAATGACCCATTCCTGCCGGGAATATATTTGCCTCAGTGCGCCGCGCCCAGCGTGGTGCTCGATTATCCCGAGCATGGCGGCCATGTCGGCTTTGCCGTCGGCCGGCTGCCGGGCAGCATCAACTGGCTGCCGCAGCGCCTGATCCATTTCCTGGAAGGCAAGCGCGCGAATAATGCGCCATACGACGGGCAACTGTGCCAAGCTGTCGGCATCTGAAACCGGCCCGGCCCCTATCACTCCATGGATGACATCGTCAGGCAAGCCCTGCATAAATGGCCCAATGTGCCGCACTGCTACGGCTGGCTGGGCCTGGATGCGCGCGGCCATTGGCGCATGCGCGACGAGCGCGCACAGCAACTCGGCCTGGCCGGCGAGAAAATCGTCCATGCGGCGCTGCTGGGTTTTATCGCTCGAAATTACACCCACGATGAGCGCGCTTGCTGGTATTTCCAGAACGGCCCGCAGCGCGTCTATGTGGACCTGGAAGCCACGCCCCATATCGCGCGCACCGAGGCCGGGGCCAAGGCCGCCTTCGTGTTGCACACGGGGGCGCCGCTGGACGATATCGATGAAGTCTTGCTGGCGGCGACAGGCCAGCTGATCTTGCGCCACGGCGGCATCGTCGCCCAACTGGACGACCGCGACATGGCGCAGGTGGTGGACAGGCTGGAAATCGATGGCCGGCCCATCGCCGACGAAGCGCTGCTGGGCTGGCTGGCCGGCGAGAATGGCCAGGATGGCGAGTTGAAATTACGGCATCGGGACAGGACGATTCCGGTGCAGCGGATCGTTGGCGAAGGGATCGCCGAAGGGATCGCCGCCCGCTTCGGATTTTGTCGCCGACCCGCCGCGGTCGTTGTTGAATCCGCTTGAAAACGGTCCATCGCTGGCCGTTCCGGCATCCATCTTGAACTGGAAGGTATCCTTGGTGTCCTTGCCCTGCTCTTTCAATTTTTCCTTGCGCTGCGTTTCCAGTTCGCGTTCGCGGGCGTCGATCACCGACATGTCGTAAAAGGTCGAATCGGGCGATTTGCGGGCGATATTCAACTGGTCCACCGCCGCCCCGCTGGCGCCGCTGCGCACATACGATTCGGCCAGGGCCATATGCTGCAAGGTCAGCTTGCCCTGCGCCGCGTAAGCCTTGGCCAGCAAGTCGTACAGCTTCGGCTCTTCCTTATACAGTTGCACCTGCTCGCGCAAAAAGCCGGCCGCGTCTTCGGAATGCCCGGCGGCGATCATCGCCTCCGCATATTGATGGGCGATGCCGCGCGAAAACGGGAATTGGCCGTAGGCCGCCTCGGCTTCCTTCAAGGCTTGCTGCGCCATGGCCTTGGGCTGGCCCGGCGCCATGTGGATATCCAGCGCCATCGAGGCGAAGATCGCATCGGGCAGCGGCATCTTCGCCATGCTGAAGGTGCCGGGGCTGGGCTGCTTGTAGACGATATCGCGCGCCTTGTCGAGCCAGCTCTGCGCCGCCGCCAGGTCGCCCTTTTTCAGCGCGATAAAGGCCATGCCGTATTCCGCCGCGGCGGTCTGCTGGCGGTTTTGCTGCAGCATCTGGTTGGCGAAGAACTCGGCCGCATCGTGCAAGCCTTGCCCGCTTTCGTCCTGCAGCACGCGGGCGCGCGCGCGCACCAGGTAGAAATCCAGGCTGTCGACGCGCTGCTTGTACGGCTGTTCGCGGATGCGCGCCTGGATATCGGCGATGCGCTCGGTCGTCAGCGGATGGGTCAGCAGCCAGGGCGGCGCGAAATCGCTGTAGGAGCGGCTGGCCGATTGCAGGCGCTGGAAAAAAGCCACCATGCCATTCGTATCGAAACCGGCCGCGCCCATGATCTGGAAACCGATGCGGTCGGCTTCGCGCTCGGCGTCGCGGCTGAAATTCAATTGGCGCTGGATGGCGATGCCCTCGCCGCCCATCAGCACGCCCATCGCCGCATCGCCGCCGGCGCGCGAAGCCAATACCGCCAGGATCATCGCGGCCAGCGGAATCATCGCATCCTTGCGCTCTTCGCCGATGGAACGGGCGATATGGCGCTGGGCGACGTGGCCGATCTCGTGCGCCATCACCGACGCCAGTTCCGACTCGCTCTGGGCCGCCAGCAGCAGGGCCGAATGCACGGCGATAAAACCGCCGGGCAAGGCGAAGGCATTTAACTGCGGATCGCGCACGCAAAAAAAGAAGAAATCGAAATTGGTCTCGCCGCGCACGTCCGGCCGCGCCGCGACCAAACCCTTGCCGAAATCGTTCAGGTATTCGAGGATGGGGGCATCGTCCAGGTAATCGCGGTCGCCGCGGATGTCGCGCATGATTTCCTCGCCGATCTGGCGTTCGTGCAAGGGCGACAGGTCGTCGCGCGCCGCATCGCCCAGGTTCGGCAAGTTCGGCAAATCGGCCGGCGGCAGCGGCGCGCCCGAAAAGGTTTGCGCCGGAGCGGGCGCGGCGGCGGCCAGCAAGAGCGCGAACAAGGCCGGCGCGCAGAATGGGGCACAGGCGGGAAGCAGTACGGCCGCCCGCGCGCGGCCGAAGGGCCAGGCCAGGGCCGCTTTCAGGGCGGCATTGATGGGATTCGGTTTTGATTTCACGATGCTATGATACCCGCAAGTGTCCAGGTTTTACACGGCCCAGGCCGGTGAAATGTTTTGTTACCCCCGCTTCTTAATTCCAACGATGACGACTATTCAAGCTATCCCTCCCACCGCCCAGCCCCAGCCGGACGCCGACCAATTGACCCACTTCGACGCCGCCGGCCAGGCCCATATGGTCGACGTCGGCGCCAAACAGGAGACGCACCGCATCGCCGTCGCGGCCGGGACCATCCGCATGAAGCCGGAAACGCTGGCGATCATTTTAGATGGGACGGCGAAAAAAGGCGACGTGCTGGGGATCGCCCGCATCGCCGCCATCATGGGCGCGAAACGCACCAGCGATCTGGTGCCCCTGTGCCATCCGCTGGCGCTGACGCGCGTCACTGTCGATTTCCAGACCGACCCGGCGCGCAACAGCGTCCATTGCACGGCGCAGGTGGAAACCTTCGGCAAGACCGGGGTCGAGATGGAAGCGCTCACTGCGGTGCAGATCGGCTTGCTGACCATCTATGACATGTGCAAGGCGGTGGACCGGGGCATGGTGATGAGCGATGTGCGGGTACTGGAAAAGCATGGCGGCAAGAGCGGGGATTGGAGTGCAAGCAGCTAACTTATTGATTCAGCTAAAGATATGTTGGGTTTTCATCCAATTCCATCCCTAATTCTGGCGTCAAAATGATGACTCTGGCGTCGTTCCTAGCGGGAAAATGACGCTATAAGCTATAGATTGATACACTCGATAACCTAATTTTTGATTGACGCGATAACCTAAAAAATGCAAGA
>DASYLQ010000335.1:0-10693 GCA_036009485.1 Janthinobacterium sp. | reverse complement strand
TGCTGGACCGTCCGGAAGTCAGCGAAGTGGAAGACGCAGTCGCCGCCGAGTAATTCAGCCGCGCTGTTGTAGTACAAGAGTAGGACAGGAAAGCCAGGCCCAGCCTGGCTTTTTTGCATCCGGCAGCAAGGCGGCGTGGGCTCGGTGTACTATGCTGTCTGCCGCAATCCGCACATTTTTTTAGCAGGGTGACATTTTTGGCGCCGCGGTCCCGTGTTTAACGAAGGTATTCATGTCCAGTTCATTTCCCCGCGCCGTGTCCGGTGCGCCTGTCCATCGTCTCATTGTCCGCCTGCGCGCCGGGCTGACGCCGTTCCTGCTGTCTTTGCTGGCCGTACTGGCCTTGCTGTGTAGCGCGCATGCGCATGCCGACGAGGATTATCTCGAGCCCACCGCCGCCTTCAAGTTTTCAGCCAGGATGAAGGATGCGGCCACCATCGCCGTCACCTACGACATCGCCGACGGCTACTATATGTACCGCGAGCGCTTCAAATTCGAGGCCAGCGGCGCCACGCTGGACGCGCCGCAGATCCCGCCCGGCAAGATCAAATTCGACGAGACTTTCCAGAAAAACGAAGAAACTTACCGCAAGTCGCTGACCATCCTGATACCGGTGAAGGCGGCAGGCGCATTCACGCTGATTTCCACCGGCCAGGGTTGTTCCGACAAGGGGCTCTGCTATTCGCCGATCGAGTCGCGCGCCAGCCTGATCGGCAGCGGCGCCGCGGCCGCGCCGCTGTCGGCGGCGCCGGGCGTGAATTTCTCTGCCGCGCCCGCGGCCCCGCTGGCGGCGGCCTCCGCAGCGCCGGCCGCTGCCGACGCTCCCAGCGACATGGGCCGCATCGAGGCCGCCTTAAAAGGCGGCAAGCTGCTGGTGATCGTGCCGATGTTTATCTTGCTCGGCCTGATCCTGTCGTTCACGCCCTGCGTCTTGCCGATGGTGCCTATCCTCTCCTTCATCATTGTCGGCGAAGGCGCCAACGTCAAGCGCTCGCGCTCCTTCCTGCTGTCGCTGACTTATGTACTGGGCATGGCCATCGTCTACACCGTGCTCGGCGTCGCCGCCGGCCTGCTCGGCGAAGGCCTGGCGGCGCGCCTGCAAAATCCCTGGGTGCTGGGCGTCTTCGCGCTGCTGATGGCCGGCCTGTCGCTGTCGATGTTCGGTTTTTATGAATTGCAGGTGCCGGCGGCGCTGCAGCAAAAACTGAGCTCATTGTCCAAGCAGCAATCGTCCGGCCGGCTGGCGGGCGTGTTCGTCATGGGCGCGATCTCGGCGCTGATCGTCGGACCTTGCGTGGCCGGCCCGCTGGCCGGCGTGCTGGTGTACATCAGCCAGACCGGCGATGCGCTGATCGGCGGCAGCGCGCTGTTCGCGCTGGCCATCGGCATGGGCGTGCCCCTGCTGCTGGTCGGCGCCTCGGCCGGCTGGCTGCTGCCGCGCGCCGGCGCCTGGATGGAGTCGATCAAGCGCTTCTTCGGTTTCATGCTGCTGGCCACGGCCTGGTGGCTGGTGTCGCCGGTGCTGCCCGGCGCGGTGCAGATGCTGGGCTGGACCGCCCTCGGCATGGGTTACGGCATGTATTTGCTCAGCGGCACGAGCCACTGGGCCGCGAAAGCCTTCGGCCTGCTGTTCGCCGTGCTCGGCGTGGTGCAACTGGTGGGCGTGGTCAGCGGCAGCCGCGACGCGCTGGCGCCGCTGGCCAGCTTGCAGGGCGGCGGCGCCCAGGCGAAACCGCTGGCCTTTAAGCGTGTCAAGACGGTGGCGCAGCTGGATGCGGCGCTGGCCCAGACCGGCGGCAAGACTGCGCTGCTGGATTTTTATGCCGACTGGTGCACCTCGTGCAAGGAAATGGAAAAGCTGACCTTCGTCGAGCCTCAAGTGCGCGCGCGCCTGGCCGATTCGGTGCTGCTGCAAGTCGACGTCACCGCCAACGACGCCGACGACAAGGCCATGCTGAAACGCTTCAGCCTGTTCGGTCCGCCGGGCATCATCCTGTTCGACAAGAGCGGCCGCGAAATCGCCGACGCCCGCGTCATCGGCTACCAGGACCCGCCGACATTCCTCGCTTCGCTTTCTCGTCTTGAATAAAAAACGGGCCGGTGATGCATACCGGCCCGCTTGCTTTTCCCAGTCTGGCAGCCCGGGCGGCGGCGCTAATTTCAGTCACGGTGATGATGATGATGCTGTTGGCGATGGTGACGCATGCCCATCGCAACGCTATGGTCGAAAGTCTTTTGCTGTTCCGGCGTCAGGGTGGCGTAAAAGGTCTTCAGCGCGGCCAGGTGGCTTTCCTGCCTGGCGATGCGCTTCTTTGCCATCTCGTTGCGCATCTCCATCTTTTGCGGCGCCGTCATCGCGGCGAAATCCTTGCGTTGTGCGCCTGCGCCCTGATGGGCGCCGGCGGCCGGCATTTGCGGGGTGGTGGCGGCGACATAGGCTTTCCATGCCGGTTCCTGCGCGGCGCTGAGCTTCAGCTTGTCGTGCAGGCGCTCGCGAAAGTGCGCCATGCGCTCGCCCATCATCTGGCCGCGGTGCTCGCGGTCGCCGCCGTGATGCCATTCGCGGCCTTCGTCGGCGTGGGCGGCCAGCGTTGCGGTACCCATGCCGAGCACAGTCAGGCCGATCAAGATATTTTTGTGTAAGGTGTTCATATGGATTCCTTGTGGTATTAAATGAGGCATGTGCATCGCTGTTTCCCGGCCCATGGTTAAACAAGTACAAACTACAAGTCAAGTAAAAGGCACACGACCAACAGTACCAGCACATGAGTCTATCTTCGGCTTTCGATGTTTCCTATGAGTGTCTCGTATCGAAGATTTTGTATCGATATGTGTCGTCCGGGCGGCAATATACAAGGAGATACAAGGAGATACAATAAGGCTATTCAGACGCTGCGGAACTGGCGATAATTGAACCATGGATCCTACCTCTACTATTTTAATCGTCGATGACGACCGCGAAATCCGCACCTTGCTGGCGGATTATCTGGAATCGAACGGCTACCGCGCCCTGTGCGCCGCCGACGGCAGCGCCATGTGGAAGACGCTCGATGAAGCGCGTCCCGACCTGGTCGTGCTCGACCTCAACCTGCCCGGCGAGGACGGCCTGACGCTGTGCCGCAAGCTGCGCGCCCATTCGACGCTGCCGGTGATCATGCTGACCGCGCGCAGCGAACCGCTGGACCGCATCCTCGGCCTTGAGATGGGGGCCGACGACTACCTGCCGAAGCCGTTCGAGCCGCGAGAATTGCTGGCGCGCATACGCAGCGTGCTGCGGCGCAGCCACGCGATGCCGTCCAACGCACCGACCGACAAGGCGCAGCACATGCGTTTCTCCGGTTGGACGCTGGACCTGACCGCGCGCCACCTGCTCAACCCGGACGGCCTGGTGATCATGCTGTCGGGCGCAGAATTCCGCCTGCTGCGTGTTTTCCTCGAACATCCGAACCGGGTGCTGAACCGCGACCAGTTGCTGAACCTGACCCAGGGCCGCGACGCCGACCCCTTCGACCGCTCGATCGATATCCAGATCAGCCGCCTGCGGCAAAAGCTGGGCGAGGATGCGCGCCTGCCGCAAATCATCAAGACCGTGCGCAACGGCGGCTACGTGCTGGCCGGACAGGTCAGCGTGGAGCCGGCGGCGTGAAAGCATTTTTCGGCTCGATGACCGGCCGCGTCTTTGTCGTGCTGTTGCTGGGGATGCTGGCCTCGGCCGCGCTGACCCAGTGGCTGGCGGTGGGCGAGCGCGAACGCACGATCGAGCAATACCGCGACTTCCATGCGCTGGAGCGGGCCGAACAATTAATCCTCGCGGCCGACGTCGTGCCGGCCGCTGCCCGTCCCGCTTACCTGAAAGTGGCCAGCCGCGGCGGCGTGCGCCTGGAACTGACCGAAACACCGCCCAGCACTTCCCTGCCGGCCACCGATTTTTCCTTGGCCCTGGCGGCCCGGCTCGGCAGCGCCTTCCGCCTGCTGCCGCTGTCGGAACATCCGGCATCATGCGACCTGCCGCGGCGTTCCGGACTGATGTTCGGTCCCAACCAGTGGGGCGGCGCGTGCGAAAACATGGACGTGCGCATGAGCGATGGTCAGCTACTGCGCCTGTCTATCCTGCCGCCGCGCACGCCTGAGCTGGCGCCTGACGGCCGCCTGGGCAAGACCAGCATGGCCTTCGTGGTCAGCATCGCCGTGCTGGCCTACCTGGTCACGCGCATGACCATGCGGCCGCTGAAAGACCTGGCCCAGGCCGCCAAGGATCTCGGCAACGACATCAACCATCCGCCGCTGGCCCTGGCCGGCGCCAGCGAGATCCGCCAAGCCAGCGCCGCCTTCAACGCCATGCAGGCGCGCATCCGCCAGCATATCTTCCAGCGCACCCAGATGCTGGCCGCCATCACCCACGACTTGCAGACGCCGCTGACGCGCCTGCGCCTGCGCCTGGAAAAAGTCGGCGACGCCGAGTTGCAGGAGCGGCTAGTGGGCGACTTGTCGGCGATGCAGAGCATGGTCAAGGAAGGACTGGACCTGGCGCGCAGCATGGACACCACGGAAACCATGCAGGCGCTGGATCTCGATTCGCTGCTCGACAGCGTCTGTTCCGACGCCGCCGACGCCGGCCAGCGCGTCAAGCTGGATGGACAATCTGGCATGGCCTTGATGGGGCGCCCGATCGCGCTGCGGCGCTGCCTGGTAAACTTGATCGACAACGCCGTCAAATACGGCCAATACGCCGACGTGAAAGTGGAGCGGCTGGCGGGCGCGGCGCGGGTGCGCATCCGCGACGGCGGCCCCGGCATCGCCCAGGAACAGCTGGCCAGGGTATTCGAACCGTTTTATCGCATCGAATCCTCGCGTTCGCGCGAGTCCGGCGGCACCGGCCTGGGCCTGACGATCGCGCGCAATATCGCCGAGCAGCATGGCGCCAGCGTGTTGCTGGCCAACCACGCGGAGGGCGGCCTGGAAGTGACCTTGATCGTGCCGGAATTCTACGCCGGAAAATAAGCGCAAAAATAAGCGCAAGAACCGCGTCTTCGCGTGTCCCGGCCCGGTCCGGCTAATATTGTAAGTTGTGTATCGTTCTGATACACACGGTAACAACCGTCAGGAACAAGCTCTAGTAATCTACCGAGCAAATCCGTTTTGCCGCGCGGAGTAACGACAGGAAAATGTCCATTCAGTTCCAGGGCGATTCCCAAAACTACGTGACTCTGGCACTATGGCGTGCATCCAGGCCGTTCCGTCTACTTTGCTCCAGGAAAGTTGTATTCATTTTGCATGATAAGACCCATTTAATGGCTGACGGAGCCCACTATTGCGAAACCTGTGGCCAGCTGATCCGGCCGCCAGAAGTCTACGGGTCGCAAAAGAGTATGTCGCGGAGGATAGGAGTAGGCGTTTCCATCCTCTTCCACGTATTACTGTTGGTATATTTCCTGACGCGCACGGACAAGATCACGCGGGCGCCGCCGCCGGCGCGCGAGAATGCCATGGTGTATGTCGCGCCGATGACGGTGACGCCGAAACCCCAGTCGCAGCCGCCGAAACCCCAGGTCGCCAAGGTCCCGCCGCCGCCGCGCCAGAAAACCGCCGTGGCCAAGGTCCAGCCGCCGACCCGGCCGAAGCTGGAAACCTTCGTGCCGCCGGTGGTGGCGCCGACCCGGGTATTGCCGCCGCCGCCGACCGAGGATATGGCGAGCCTGGTCGAGCAGCGCCGCAAGCAGCGCGCCGATAGCCAGCCGCAAAATTCCCAGCCGGCCGAGGAAAGCGAGGCCGACCGCGCGATGCGCGTGGCGAAGGCGAATATCGCCGGGGCCCAGGGCAAGAATTCTGGCGACGACCGCAACGACAGCGGCGGCGTGTTCTCGATCACCAACCAGACTTACCATAGCGCCGACGTCAAGTTCCGCGGCTGGAACGGCAATTTCAAACGCCGCTGGCTGCAGCAGGTCACGGTCGAGCAGGGGTCGGAAATCGACCTGGAAACGGCGATCGTGAAAAAGATGATCGAGCTGATCCGCAAGGAAAAACCAGGCGATTTCATCTGGGAATCGCAGCGCCTGGGTCGCAACGTTCCCCTCAGCGCCCGGCCCGAAGACCAGAAGGAACTGGAAGCCTTCTTGCTGAAGGAGTTCTTCCCGAATTACCGGCCGCCCGTCGGCCGCCGTTAAGGCTAGGAAAACTGCAGCGGGAATGACATCGGGGCCTTGACGGCCCCGATGGTTTTTATGCGAGGCGAAACAAGCCGCCGCCTCAGGCGCCGGCTTTCAGCTTGCGTGCGATATCCAGCGCGAAATAAGTCAGCACGCCGTCGGCGCCGGCGCGCTTGAAAGCCATCATCGCTTCCATCATCGTCTTGTCGTGGTCCAGCCAGCCGTTCAGGGCGGCCGCCTTGATCATCGCGTATTCGCCGCTGACCTGGTAGGCGAAGGTCGGCACCTTGAACTCGTCCTTGACCCGGCGCACGATGTCCAGGTAGGGCAGGCCCGGCTTGACCATCACCATGTCGGCCCCTTCGGCCAGGTCCAGCGCCACTTCGCGCAAGGCTTCGTCGCTGTTGGCCGGATCCATCTGGTAGGTGTTCTTGTCGGCCTTGCCGAGGTTGGCGGCCGAACCGACCGCGTCGCGGAACGGGCCGTAGAAGGCCGACGCGTATTTCGCGGAATAAGCCATGATGCGCGTATGGATATGCTGTTCCTGCTCCAGCGCGGCGCGGATGGCGCCGATGCGGCCATCCATCATGTCCGACGGCGCCACCACGTCGACGCCGGCCTCGGCATGCGTCAGCGCCTGGCGGATCAGCATTGCCGTGGTTTCTTCATTCAGCACGTAGCCGTTGGCGTCGATCAAGCCGTCCTGGCCGTGGCTGGTATACGGATCCAGCGCGATGTCGGTCAACACGCCCAGCTCGGGGAAATGCTGTTTCAGCGTGCGCACCGCGCGCGGCACCAGGCCGTCCGGATTGGTCGCCTCGATGCCGTCCGCCGTCTTCAGCGCCGCATCTGCGATCACCGGGAACAAGGCCAGCACCGGAATGCCCAGGCTGACGCATTCTTCCGCCACTTTCAGCAGCAGGTCGACCGAGACCCGCTCGACGCCGGGCATCGACAGCACCGGCTCGCGCTGGTTCCTGCCTTCGAGGATGAAGACCGGGTAGATCAGGTCGGAAGCGGTAATGGTGTTTTCGCGCATCAGGGCGCGGGAAAAAGGATCGCGGCGCATGCGCCGCATGCGAATGCCGGGAAACAGGGAATGGGAAGTCGCAGTATGCATCGTGTCTATATCCAAAAAAGTCCTGGGGTCGGCGTGTCCGGCGGCCATGGCATGGCTGCTTATTGCTCGCCGTCCTCGTCATCATCGCTCATCTCGACCAAGTCTGCAGGCGAGGCCGCTGCGGGGTCGTCATCCTCGCTCAAGCCGGCCAGTTCCATGATCTTGTCGTTGGCTTCGTCGATGCCGATGCGCTTCAGCGCCGAGAACAGTTGCACGGTGAATGGGAAACCCTCGCCATCCTCGTCGACATAACTGTCCAGCCGGGCGCGGGCCTGGCGCAGGGCATTGGTCGAGTCATTCCGGTTGAGCTTGTCGGCCTTGGTCAGGATGCAATGGATGGGCTTGCCCGTGGGGGCGAACCATTCCAGCATCTGGATATCCAGGTCGGTGAAAGGGCGGCGCGAATCCATGATCAGGACTAGCGCCGCCAATTGTTCGCGCCGCTGGACATAATCGCCCAGCAGTTTTTGCCAGTGCAGCTTGGCCGAGCCCGACACTTCGGCGTAACCGTAGCCGGGCAGGTCGACCAGCAGGGCTTCGATTTCCTCGACGATGGTGGCGTCCTTGCGGTGCTGGGCGACATGGGCGCCGCCGATCGAAAAGTAATTGATGTGCTGGGTGCGTCCCGGCGTCTTCGAGGCGAACGCCAAGCCTTTCTGATTGCACAGGATATTGATGGCGGTCGATTTGCCGGCGTTGGAACGGCCGGCAAAGGCGATTTCCGGCACCGTCGTATCGGGCAGGTCGCGCAATTGATTGACGGTGGTGAAGAAGCGGGCTTGCCAGAGTTTGGACATGGGATGGAGAGAAAAGTGCAACAAAATGGAGCGATAACGCTAGAAAGCTATTGTACAATAAGGGGTTATGAATTGTTGCATCGCAAAGTGGCACGGAATTTTATAAGACGTTCAGAGATTTTCAGACGGATTATGAGGTTGCCAATTCGTAGCCAATTCGTAGCCAATACGCAGCTTATAAAACGGCATTTTTAAACGCGGCTTATAAAACACGAACTCGGCTTTGCGGTAACAGTTTCCTCTTTTTTGACTCGTTCCAGGGTGCTTGAATGAATCGTGCGTTTTCACCGTTTGTAACATCCTTGTGTGTCGCTTTGCTGGCCTTGTCGGCCATCGCCTCGGCGCAGGACAAGCCGGCCGCCGCCCCGGCCAAACCGGACGCCGCCAAAGGCGCCTCCCTGTTCGGCGACGGCGATACCAGCCGCGGCATTCCGGCCTGCGTTTCTTGCCACGGCGCCGGCGGCAATTCGACGATCAGCGCGAATCCCACGCTGGCCGGACAGCACGCCGAATACATTTACAAGCAATTGGTCGACTTCACCAAGCCGGAACGCAACCAGCCGGTCATGACCACCTACGCCAAGCTGCTGACGGATGGCGAAAAGAAAGACATCGCCGCCTATCTGGAAACCCAGGCGCCGAAAGCGGGCGCGGCGAAAGACAAGGCCATGGTTGAACTGGGCAAGAAAATCTACCGCGGCGGCATCGCCGAGAAAAGCCTGCCCGCCTGCGCCAGCTGCCATGGCGCCGCCGCCGCCGGCATCCCTGTGCAATATCCGCGCCTCGCCGGCCAGCACCAGGATTACACCTTGGCCGAGCTGACCCTGTTCCGCCAGGGCGGCCGCAAGAACAGCCCGCAGATGGCGAGCATCGCCCAGCGCATGTCGGACGATGAAATAAAGGCCGTCGCCGACTATATCGCCGGCCTGAAATAAGCTGGTCCGGCCGCCCCCTTGGGGGCTACCATTTAAAAGAGGGGCGGCGGCGCAAGCGGGCCGCCCTTTTTATTGGTATGCTCCGGGCTCCGCTGCCCCGATGCCGCTTTATTTGAGATTGCTCCAGCATGAACGCCCCCAGCACCACCGGAATCGAGTTGAACACGCGCCGCCCCGTCGTGGCCGAAGCCGTCGAACTGATTTCATCGATGCGCTTCGCCATCACCCTGCTGGTATTGGTGGCGATCGCCGCCACCATCGGCACCGTGATGAAGCAGAACGAACCGATGCCGAACTATATCAACCAGTTCGGTCCGTTCTGGTTCGAGGTCTTCCGCAAGATCGGCCTGTATGCGGTGTATTCCAGCTGGTGGTTCTTGCTGATCCTGGCTTTCCTGGTGACGTCGACCTCGCTCTGCGTCATCCGCAATGCGCCGAAGATGCTGAAGGATATGCGCAGCTGGCGCGAAAACGTGCGCGAACAATCGCTGCGCAATTTCCACCACAAGGCCGAATGGCAATCGTCCTTGCCGCGCCAGGCCCTGGTGCGGCAGAGCGTGGCCCGCCTGGCCGACGCCGGCTATCAATGGAAGGTGGTGGAAAAGGAGCAAGCCACCCTGGTCGCCGCCAAACGGGGCGCCGCCAACAAGTTCGGCTACATCTTCGCCCACAGCGCCATTGTCATCATCTTGCTCGGCGGCTTGCTTGATTCCGACATGCCGATCCGCTTCCAGGAATGGTTCATGGGCAAGATCCCGTTTGCCGGGAATGGGGTGATCGCCCAGATTCCGGCCCAGCACCGCCTCGGCCTGGGCAATCCCACTTTCCGCGGCAATACCGAAATTCCCGAGGGCGCCAGCAGCGATACGGCCATCATCCCGCAAGCCGACGGCGTGCTGATCCAGGATTTGCCGTTCACGATCACGCTCAAGAAATTCATCATCGATTTCTATACCACCGGCATGCCCAAGCTGTTCGCCAGCGACGTGACGATACGCGACCATGCCACCGGAGAAACCTTCGACGCCACCATCAAGGTCAACCACCCGCTGATCTACAAGGGCGTGGCGATGTACCAGTCCAGCTTCGGCGACGGCGGCAGCAAGCTCAAGCTGACCGGCTTCCCGATGGCCGGCACCGATACCAAAACGTTCGCCCTGGCCGGCGAAGTGGGCGGCGCGACACCGCTGGCGCTCGGCGCCAAGGAAAGCTATACGGTGGAGTGGTCCGGCTTCCGTCCCTTCAACGTGGAAAACATGAGCCAGGATGCGCGTTCGGTCAGCAAGACCCAGAGCTTGAACGAGCAATTGTCCAACGACCTCGTCAAGCATACCGGCTCGGCGGCGCAAAACGCCAACAACAAGGACTTGAAGAACGTCGGCCCGAGCGTCGAATACAAATTGCGCGACGCTACCGGCCAGGCGCGCGAATACCAAAACTATATGCAGCCGGTGAAGATCGACGGCGTCGAAGTCTTCCTGGCCGGCGTGCGCGCTTTGCCGTCCGATCCCTACAGCTATCTGCGCATCCCGGCCGACGAAGGCCACAGCGTCAATGAATGGATGCGCCTGCGCGCCGCCATCCACGACCCGGCCCTGCGCGCCACGGCGGCCGAGCGTTACGCCCGGCGCGCCATGTCGCAATCGTCCGCCGGCGAGCAGATGCGGGCGCAATTGCAAGCCTCGGCCAGCA
>DASYLQ010000334.1:0-10869 GCA_036009485.1 Janthinobacterium sp. | reverse complement strand
CACTTGCCAGGAAAGGCCGTATTTATCCTTGAGCCAGCCGCACTGCTGGGCGCGGGCGTCGCCGCCGGCCGACAAGCGCTCCCAGTAGTGATCGACTTCCTGCTGGGTCTCGCAACGGATGACGAAGGAGACGGCTTCGTTGAATTGGAAGACAGGACCGCCGTTGAGCGCCGTGAAAGCCTGGCCATCCAGTTCGAAGGCGACCACCATGACGCTGCCCGCCGCCTGGCCATGGACTTCGCGGCCGGCTTCGCCATAACGCGACATGGTGCTGATCCTCGAATTCGGAAAAATGCCGGTATAAAAATTGGCCGCCTCTTCGGCCTGGTCGGCGAACCACAGGCAAGGAGTGATGGTTTGAATGCTGGCCATGGCGCTCTCCGTTCACAAGAAATGCGGGCGTCCATGCTGACACGGAAAGGCGCGCGCCGCAATAGCGCACGCAAGGCCAGCCAGTTCCATTTTCTGGAATTATCAAAGCGCGCAATTTTCATTGTCCGCCCTAATTTCCGTATCTATACTCAAGCCCGCATCGATGATCCAGCCTTGTCAGCAAGGAGGACTTGTTAGAGTATTTTCAGACCATATGAGCAAAGGATTTTAATATGACTATCGTTAAAGGTTTTGCCGCGGACGCCGCGAAATCACCGTTAAAACCGTTTACCTTCGAAAGGCGTGCTCCTCGCGAAGACGACGTCTCGATCGACATTAAATATTGTGGCGTCTGCCACTCGGACATCCACCAGGCCCGCGACGAATGGGGTGGCTCGATGTTTCCCATGGTGCCAGGTCACGAAATCGCCGGCATCGTCACGGCGGTAGGCAGCAAGGTCAGCAAGTTCAAGGTGGGAGACCGGGTCGGCGTCGGTTGTTTTGTCGATTCGTGCACCAAGTGCGCCACCCGCAATGTGGATATTGAGCAATATATGCCTGGACTGGTCCAGACCTATAACAGCGTCGAGGCGGACGGTATCACGCCGACCATGGGCGGCTATTCAAACCACATCGTGGTGAAGGAAGGTTACGTGTTATCCATCCCGGACAACCTTCCGCTGGATGCCGCCGCGCCTCTTCTGTGCGCCGGCATCACGCTGTATTCGCCGTTGAATCATTGGAAAGCCGGCCCGGGAAAAAAAGTGGCGATTATCGGCTTGGGTGGATTGGGCCATATGGGAGTCAAGATCGCCCACGCAATGGGCGCTGAGGTCACGGTGCTGAGCCAATCGCTTTCAAAGCAGACTGATGGATTGCGCTTCGGTGCGGCCGACTACTATGCGACTAACGATCCGCATACCTTTGAGCGATTGCAAGGCCAGTTCGATTTGATTATCAATACCGTGGGCGCAAGCATTGATTGGAACCAGTATCTGAACTTGCTCAAGATCGATGGCGTGATGACACTGGTCGGCGTACCGGATGCCCAAGTCCCGCCAGTGAATGCTTTTTCGCTGATAGGCGGCCGACGTACGCTGGCAGGTTCGATGATAGGATCGATCAAGGAAACGCAGGAAATGCTCGATTTCTGCGGCAAGCACGATATCGTCGCCGACATCGAAATTATTCCTATTCAGGCGATCAACGAGGCATTCGGCCGTGTCGTAAAAAGCGATGTGCGTTATCGCTTCGTGATCGATCTCGCCTCGCTCGACCTCTGATGTCAATGAGGGGCGGCCATGCAAATGAGATTCAGATGCGACCCGTCCCTGATCGCCAACGCACTGGACAGCGCCGCTTCGATTGCGGATAAGGTGCTGGTCATTGCCTGGTGCAAGCGCGCACGTTTGACATCGGCGCGCATGCATCGGATACTCTGGGCGCCGCCACTACACCAACGCGCCGCCGCACGCCGCCGTCGCCGATTTCCATGCAACAAGCCATCCCTTTCCCGATCCGCAAGGAATGCCCGCCCGGCGCCTGCGTCTGCAATCGCGACGGCTTGCTGAGCGATCCGGGCGCCGACTTGCGCATCCTGCAACTGACGCGCGAGGAAGAGAAAAAACTCATCGCCCGCATCGAAGGCATCGCCAGCTATGCCGAGCTGCAAAAGATCGGCGAGCGCATGCAGGCGCTGCTCGGCATCGTCCTGCAGATCGCCCCCGGCCCCAACGAAGTGCGCAGCGTGCGCGGCTTGCACATCGAGCTGAGCGACTACCCCGGGCTGTGCCGCAAGACGCGCCAGGCGATCCCGGCCGCCATCCGCAAATGCCTGGAGCGGCATCCGCAAATCGTCTATTCGATCCTCGACTCCCACGATTTGCTGGGCCGAATGTAAGCTTCCCGCTTTATTCCTGTCAGGCAAGCGCATCTTTGCGATAAGATTCGCTATTTCCCATCACAGCCTACTCAGGAGATCGCATGCTGCAGCACACCAAACGCCAGTTCCTCGCCACGCTATTCGGCTTTGCCGCCCTGGCCAGTACCCACGCCTGGGCCGACAGCGCGCCTCAGCGCCTCGGCAACGTGGTGATCCTGGCGACCGGCGGCACCATCGCGGGAACCGGCGCCACCAGCACCACCACGGTCGGCTATACCGCCGCCACGGTCGGCGTGCAGCAATTGATCCAGGCCGTGCCCGAACTGAAGACGGTGGCCAACGTCACCGGCGAGCAAGTGTTCCAGATCGCCAGCGAAAACATGAACAACGAGTCCTGGCTGACCCTGGCCAAGCGCGTCAACGTCTTGCTGGCGCGTAGCGACGTCGACGGCATCGTCATCACCCACGGCACCGATACACTGGAAGAAACCGCGTATTTCCTCGACCTGGTGGTCAAGAGCCGCAAGCCGGTAGTGGTGGTGGGCGCGATGCGTCCCTCGACCGCGATGTCGGCCGATGGCCCGATCAACCTGTACAACGCCGTGCTGCTGGCGGCCAGCCCGGAAGCGGTGGGCAAGGGCGTGATGGTGGTGATGAACGACCAGATCCAGGCCGCGCGCGAAGTCACCAAGACCAATACCTCGACGCTGGACAGCTTCAAGACGCCTGAACTGGGCATGCTCGGCTACATCCAGGGCAGCAAGCCCTTCTTCTACCGCCAGTCGACGCGCAAGAACACGGCCGACACGGAATTCGACATCAGCAACGTGCAGGCGCTGCCGCAGGTGGATATCGTCTACGGCTACGCGAATATGAGCCCGGTGGCGCTGGACGCCTTCGTCGCCGCCGGCGCGAAAGGCGTGATCCACGCCGGCGTGGGCGACGGCAGCCTGGCCACCAGGGTCGTGCCGGCGCTGAAGGCGGCGCGCCAGAAGGGCGTGGTCATCGTCCGCGCCAGCCGCGTCGGCCAGGGCATCCTGGCGCGCAACGGCGAAGCCAACGACGACCAGCTCGACTTCGTGGCGGCCGATACGCTGAACGCGCAAAAGGCGCGCATCCTGCTGATGCTGGCGCTGACCAAGACCAGCGACACCAAGCAAATCCAGCGCATGTTCTACACGTATTGAGCATGGTCCCGGTTCTTTTTGCGCCGGTTCAGGGAGAGTCCATTGCGTTGCCTGCTGATTGAAGACGAAGCCGACACCTCGCGGTATATCTGCAAAGGCTTGCGCGAGGCCGGCTATGCGGTGACGGCCTGCGCCAACGGCGTCGACGGCCTCGACTACGCCGTCAGCGAGCCTTGGGACATCATCATCCTCGACCGCATGCTGCCGGGGCAGATGGATGGCTTGTCGATCATCGAAAAACTGCGCGGCATGGGCAAGAAAATGCCGGTGATCATAGTCAGCGCGCTGATCCACATCGATGAGCGCGTCTCCGGCCTGCGCGGCGGCGCCGACGACTACCTGCTCAAGCCCTTCGGCTTTTCCGAATTGCTGGCGCGGGTAGAGGCACTGCTGCGCCGCAGCAGCCCCGGCCACGCCGACAATACCCTGCTCCAGGTGGCCGACCTGAAGCTCGACATGCGCGCCATGCGCGTGACGCGCGCCAACCGCGCCATCGCGCTGCAGCCGCGCGAATTCCGCCTGCTCGAATACCTGATGCGCCACGAGGGCCAGGTGGTGACCCGCACCATGCTGCTGGAAGCCGTGTGGGATTACCAATTCGACCCGCAGACGAATGTCATCGACGTCCAGATCAGCCGCCTGCGCACCAAGGTCGACAAGGACTTTTCGACTATGCTGATCCATACCATCCGCGGCGTCGGCTACCGTATGGCGCCGCTGTATGCGGACGACGACCGCGGCGGCGATGGCTGAGCTGGCGATCTTCAGGCTGCCGGCCTCGATCGCCGCCAAGCTGGTGCTCGGCTACGGCGTGCTGGGGATGGCATCGGTATTCGTGGTGTCGGCGGTGTTTTACTTCGGCACCATCGGCGTGCTCGACCACAATCTCGACGGCCGCATCAGCGTGCTGTCGGACCGCCTGGTCGAGCAATACCGCGGCCGGCCGCAAGCCGAACTGGCCGGGGAAGTGGCGCACCAGCTCAGCGACGGCATCGACAGCGACAGCGAGATTTTCCTGCTGCTGGACGAAAGCGGCGCGCGCCTGGCCGGCAACCTGAGCGTCTGGCCGCAATCGGCCGCGGCCGAGGGCTTGACCAGCCGCGACGTGGTACGCGACGGCCGGCGCACGCCGGCGCGCCTGCTGATCCGCCGCCTGGACGGCGGCACCCTGGTGGTCGGGCGCGACTTGAGCGAACAGGAATCGGTGCGCACCCTGGTGCTGCGTTCGCTGGTCACCGGCGCCGCGCTGTCGCTGCTGCTGACCGTCTTCGGGGCGCTGCTGTTCCGGCGCCAGATCGAACGGCGCATCGGCGAGATCCGGCATACCGCCAAGGATATCGAAGAGGGCGACCTGAGCCGGCGCATTCCCGTCTCCGGCGACGATGAATTCAGCTTGCTGAACCGCGACATCAACCGCATGCTGGACCGCATCGAGCATTTGATGGATGGCATCCGCCACGTCTCGAACGCCATCGCGCACGACTTGCGCACGCCGCTGAGCCGCATCCGCAGCAAGCTCGACGACGCGCTGCGGCACGAGATGACGGTCGATGCGCTGGCCGGCGCGGCGCATGGGGCGATCGAGGATATCGACGACCTGATCCGCCTGTTCGAGCGCCTGCTGCAGATCGCCGAGGCCGAGTCGGGCATGCGCGCCCAGCTGTTCGTCTGCATGGACTTGAACCGCATCGCCCTCGACATGGCCGACATGTACGACGCCAGCGCCGAAGACCGCCAGGTGACGCTGGCGACCGACTTGCAGCCCGGGGTGCAGGTGCTGGGCGACCGCAACCTGCTGGCCAGCGCTGTCGCCAGCCTGATCGACAACGCCATCAAGTACGCCGGTCCCGGTGCGGCGGTGGTGGTGCGCACGCAGTTGCGCGGCGGCGAAGCGTCGATCGCCGTCTGCGACAACGGCCCCGGCATTCCGGCCGCCGAGTTCGGCAAGGTGACGCAGCGCTTCTACCGTCTCGACAAGAGCCGCAGCCTGCCCGGCAACGGCCTCGGCCTGTCGATCGTCGGCGCCACCGCCAGCATGCACGGCGGCCGGCTCAGCCTGGAAGACGGGCAACCCGGGCTGATCGCCCGCATTATCCTGCCGCAGATGCCGGCGGCGCTGGCGCCGGCCGCCGCGCGCGCCTGAGCCGCAATTGCTGGCACCGGCCGGCATCGCCCTCCCTGAAGCGGCCCCGCCCATGTCCTGGGCGACCTCCCGGGCCGCCTAGTTGTTTTGTCCTGTCCAGCTCGTTTAATTTCAGCCGTTTTGTCCTGCCGAAATAGGGAGCCAGCGCCCATGGCGGGAATCGTTCCGATACCTATACTTGATTCATACCGATAACTTTTAATTCCTTCAGGGAATGAGGCTTGTATCGGCGACCGACTTCCTTGCTGGCGAAGGCGACATCATGAACGAGTTCCGCGCTTTACTGGATTTGCTGCAAATGCTGGTCATCGATCCGCGCACGGGGGGGCTGATGCTCTTGCTGGTGATCGCCGGCGTCAGCGATGTGCGCCTCTACAAGATTCCCAACTGGCTGACCCTGGGCGGCACCCTGTTCGCGCTGACCTATGGCGCCTTCGTGCCGCTGGAGCCGCATGCCGGGCTGGGCACGGCGGCGGCCGGGCTGCTGCTGGGTTTCCTGCTGATGCTGCCGCTGTACGGCGCCGGCGTCATGGGCGCCGGCGACGTCAAGCTGATGGCCATGGTCGGCGCCTTCCTCGGCTTCCCCTCGATTCTGTTTGCGCTGATCGCCAGTTTTATCGTCGGCGGCATCGGCGCCCTGTTTTACGCCATCTCGCGGCGGGTGCTGGGACGGATGCTGGCGAATGTAAGGACTGCGCTGCAACTGTTGGCGGCCTCGGCTGTCACCGGCGGCCGGCCCCTGGCGCACGGCGCCGCATTCAGCTCGGTCGGCAAGCTGCCTTACGGCGTCAGCATCGGCGCCGGCACCATTCTTTATCTCGTGGCCCGGCAACTTGGCTATCTCTGACAACCCGACAAGCGGAGTGAAAAATGAAAAACTTCAAGGCAATCGGCTTACTGCTGCTGGCTTTGCTCGCCGGCCTCGCCGCCGCCGTCTATGCGGCTGGATGGGTCACCCGCCAAGGCGGCATCGCCGCCAATAAAGTGGTGGTGGCGCTGGTCGACATCGAACCGGGCAGCAAGGTCAACGCGCCCATGCTGACGGTGGCGGACTGGCCCAGCGGTTCGGTGCCGGCCGGCGCCTTCGCCCAGGTCACGCAAGTGCAGGAGCGCGTGGTCAAGGTCGGCGTATTGCGCGGCGAAGCCCTGACCGAGCGCAAGCTGGCGCCGGCCGGGACCCAGGGCGGCTTGTCGGCGGTCATCGCCGAAGGCAAGCGCGCCATGACGGTGCGGGTCAACGACGTGGTCGGCGTCGCCGGCTTTGCCTTGCCGGGCAATTATGTCGACGTCATGGTGAATGCCCAACAAGATCGGGGCAAGGACCAGGGCGAGGAGCAGCGCCAGATCAGCAAGACCGTGCTCGAACATGTGCTGGTGCTGGCGGTGGCCCAGGAAGCCAGCCGCGACGACACCAAGCCCAAGGTCGTCAGCGCCGTCACCCTCGAACTCTCGCTGGAAGACTCGGAAAGGCTGGACCTGGCGCGCAGCGTCGGCACCTTGTCCCTGGTGTTGCGCAACCAGGTCGACAACAAGACCGTGTCGACCAAGGGCATCACGCAGAAGCAGTTATTCGGCGACAAGGACGCATTGTCGCCGGCCAAGCCGGCCGCCGCACCCAGGCCCAGGCTGGCGGCCGTGCGGGCCCAGCCGCCGGCCCGCCTGGCCTCGGACTGCGTCCAGGTGATACAGAACGGTAACCAGGTCCTTCACTGCTTTTAAGTACATACCCCCGGGGAGATCCAAGTGAAAAACAATAGCTATCATGCGATCTGCTGCCTTGCGCTGGCCATTGGCGGCCAGGCATTGGCCGCCGATGTCGCGGTGCAAAAAGTTCGTCCCGGCGCCGCCGGCGCCATGAAACCCTGCGCCTCGGTCGGCGTCGAGCTTAGCAACTTCGTCACCCTGGGCAAGTCGAGCGTGATCCGCCTCGGCGCCCCGGTGGTGCGCCTGGTGGTCGGCGGCTTCGGCGCCGGCCGCGCCGGCAAGCCGCAGGAAGCCGGCGACAAGATGATGCCCGGGGCCGCGGCGCCGCAAGCGGCCGCGCCGGACAGCGTCGCCGACGTCGATATCGCCTTGCTCAGTCCGACCGAGCTGTTTTTTCTCGGCAAAAAGACCGGTTCCATGAATGTCGTCCTGCAAGACAGGGAAGGGCGCTGCTTCGTCAGGGATATCGTCGTCACGGTCGATCCGGCCACCTTGCAAGCCAAGCTGGCCGAGCTGATGCCCGAGGAAACCGGGATCCGCGTGAAGGCGGCGGAAAATGCCCTGATCCTGACCGGCAGGGTCAGCGACAGCCTGCACCTCGACGACGCCCTCAGCCTGGCGGCTTCGTATGGCGACGGCAAGCGGGTGGTCAACCTGCTGCGCATTAATACGCCCCAGCAAGTCATGCTGGAAGTGAAGATCGCCGAAGTCAGCAAGACGCTGCTGGACCGTTTCGGCATCGATTACACGCGCATGCTGACCTCGGCCGACGGCCTCACGTCGCGCATCCTGTCCGGCATCTTCGGCGGCGGCAGCGCGGTCTTCGGCGAATTTGGCCCGAACCTGGCCGCCGGCCTGGCCGGCAGCGCGTCCGGCGCCATCACCGGCGGCACGGCCACGGCCGGCGCCGCCCTGAGCACCGTCACGCGCGGCGCCACCCTGATCGGCATCGACGCCCAGAACAAGGATGGCCTGGTGCGCGTGCTGGCCGAACCGAACATCATGTCGATCAGCGGCCAGCAAGCCAGCTTCCTGTCGGGAGGAAAAATCTTCATCCCGGTGGCGCAAAGCCGCGACGGCGGCGGCACCACCATCACGCTGGAAGAAAAGGAATTCGGCGTGGGCTTGAAATTCCTGCCGACGGTGCTGGACGGCAGCCGCGTCAACCTGAAACTGGTATCGGAAGTGTCCGAATTGTCGCAGACCGGTTCGCCCTTTACCACGGTGGGCGGGGTGACCTCGGTGCTGCCCTCGATTTCCACCCGGCGCGTGGATACCACGGTGCAACTGAACGATGGCCAGAGTTTCGCCATCGCCGGGCTGATCCGCAACAACATCACGGAAACCATCAAACGCTTCCCCGGCCTGGGCGATCTGCCGCTGCTGGGCGCGCTGTTCCGCTCCAGCGAATTCCAGAAGGAACAGACCGAGCTGATCTTCGTGGTGACGCCGCGCCTGGTGAAACCCCTGGCCGCGGCGCCGGCCTTGCCGACCGATTACCACCCCGAGCCGACGCGCGCCGACGTGATCTTGCGCGGCATGGCCGAAGGCCGGGCGCGGGACAGCGCGCCGGTTCCGGTAACGAGCAACAGCAATCCGGTAACGAGCAACAGCAATTAAGACCAGGCAGGCACAACCAAGCGGAGAACGAGATGAACAGGATGGCGATACTTTTATCGGTGGGGCTGCTGTGCGCTTGCGCCAGCACCACCCCGGTGTACGACACCCACGCCGGCGACGCGGTGCGCCAGGCGCGCCTGCAGATGACGCGCGATGCGGCCACCGGCGCCAATCCGGACAGCGTGGCCGGCCTGGACGGGCGCGCCGCGCGCGAAGCCCTGAACCAGTATCGCGACAGTTTCAAGACGCCGCCGCCGGTGGTGAATGTGATTAACATCGGCGGCGCCGTCGGCAGCGGGAATAAATAGGGCGCCAGGTTTGAGGGGAGTGAGGGAAGGGCCGGCAAGCACCAATTCAGGGTGCGGCCCGCAGTAGCAGAAGGCAGGTGCAGTCGGCATTACAGCAGCAGTCCAATCCGGGATCCACCAGTGTCATCACTTAATCAAGAGGTAAATAAAATGAAACAGCTTCTGAATGCAGCGAAAAAATCCATCCAATCTTTCTCGCAAGATGAGGATGGCGCGCAAGTCGTCGAATATGCGCTGATCATCGCCGTGGTGTCGATCGCCCTGGTCGTGGCGCTGAAGGCCCTGACCGCCAGCGGCGGCGGCTTTGCGACCTTCATCACCCGCGTCAGCAATTGCCTGACCACCAGCACCTGCACCTGATGCGGCTTAAGGCAGGCGGACGGCGCCAGCGCCGCCCGCCGCTTCATCTTTCGAGGAGACAAACATGTTAAGAAAATTTTTGCGGGAAGAGGACGGCGCCCAGGTGGTCGAATATGCGCTGATCATCGCCGTGGTCTCGATCGCCCTGGTGCTCGCGCTGCAGGTCTTGAGCACCGGCACAAGCTTTTCGGATTTCGTCACGCGGGTCGGCAATTGCCTGACCGCGGGCGGCAGTTGTACCTGATAGTGCCGGTCCGGCGCCCGGCGCCGGCCATGTTTCCATTTCAATAGGGGGCTTGATCATGAAAGGCATGATGCGCCATCGGCAGGGCGGTTCCGTGATCGTGACGGTCGCGCTGCTCCTGCTGTTTTTAATGGGATTCATGGGTATCGCCCTCGACTTCGGCCATCTGTTCGTGGTGCGCACCGAGCTGCAGACGGCGATGGACAGCTGCGCCCTGGCGGCGGCCCAGGAACTCGACGGCAGCGCGACCGCGCAAACGCGGGCCGTCAACGCCGGCATCGCCGCCGGCAATTTGAACAAGGTGAATTTCCAGTCCGCCAGCTGGGACGGCTCCAGCCGCGTCAGCGCGGCCGACATCAGTTTCCGCGACGCCGCCTTTGCGCCGGCGGCAGCGCCCGCCGCAGCCCGCTATGCGCAATGCCAGCACGTCCAGGGCGGCGTCAAATTGTGGCTGATGCACGCCATGGGCGCTTTTTCCGGCAATACCGCGGACTATCCGAATGTGCGCGACGTGCTGGCCAGCGCCGTCGCCACCCGCACCCCGGCGCAGAGCGCCTGCCCGGTGCCGGTGGGCCTGAAGCCGAAGGCCGGCGGCACGGCGCCGAACTATGGCTTTCAAGTGGGCGAGTGGGTGCTCATGCTGGGCGACAAGGTCGCCGGCTCGGGCGAAATCGGCTGGTACAACCTGGACGGCAGCAGCAGCGCCAGCGAAACCCGCAGTGAATTGGGCGAGGGCGGCTATTGCGGCGTCAAGCTCGGCGACAAGCTGGGCACGCCCGGCACCCAGACCACCGTCGACACGCCCTGGAATTACCGCTTCGGCATCTACAAGAATGGCGAGGACCCGTCCGTCAATCATCCCGACCTGTCCGGTTACGCCTATACCTCGACCAACTGGAAGAACGCGGCGCCGCAAAACGCCTGGTCCGGCACGCCGGCGCCCGGCTCGCATGCCAGCGCGGCCAATTTCCTGGCCAAGCGCGCCGCCTTCGCCTCCTTCGACGACGCCGGCACCAGCCTGACGCACGGCAGCCAGATCGTGTATGGCC
>DASYLQ010000333.1:0-2316 GCA_036009485.1 Janthinobacterium sp. | reverse complement strand
GCAGGTACGGTGAGCAACGCAGACGCGAGAGCGGGCTGCGCAGTAGGTTTTCGAGCTGTCCTCTAAAATTGCTCGTCGGGGCGCAGGTAGCGCCATTGCCCCACTGGTAGGTCGCCCAGCTTGACGCGGCCGATGCGCACCCGCTTCAAGCCCAGCACCTTCAGGCCGACCGCTTCGCACATGCGCCGGATCTGCCGTTTCTTGCCTTCGCGCAGAGTAAAGCTGAGCTGGTCGTCATTTTGCCAGCGCACCTTGGCCGGCAATAGCGGCTTGCCGTCCAGCCACAGGCCATGGTTGAGCTTTTTGAGGTCGGCGTCGGGCAGCTTGCCCGGCTTCGAATATTGCACCCGCACCAGGTATTCCTTGTCGATTTCCGTATCCTGGCCGATCAGCTGCTTGGCGATGCGGCCGTCCTGGGTCAGCACCAGCAAGCCGACCGAGTCGATGTCGAGGCGGCCGGCGGCCACCAGGCTGCGCAACTGGGTCGGATGGAATTGCTCGGCGACGCCGTCCGCGTCCCAGCGCGTCTCGGCCTTGACCAGGGCGATGGCCGGGGTGTAGCCGTCCTCGGCCTGGCCGCTGACGTAACCCATCGGCTTGTTGATCAGCACCGTGACGCGCTTCGATTGCTCGGCCGCGGCCTGGCGTTCGACGCTCACATGCTGGCTCGGCGTGACCTTGCTGCCCAGCTCGGAGACGACCTTGCCGTCGACCCGCACCCAGCCGCGGGCGATCCATTCGTCGGCTTCGCGGCGCGAGCACAGCCCGAGTTCCGACATGCGTTTGGACAGGCGTAAAAGTTCTTCAGTCATGGCGATGGCGCTTTATTCTTCTTGGTGGGGATTAAACCTGCAGCGCATCGAGCAGGTCGGTCTCGAGCTGGATCTGGGTGCGCGCATTGTTGAGCAGCGGGCCGTCGACCAGGAACACGTCCTCGACCCGCTCGCCCAGTGTCATCACCTTGGCGGTGTGCAGGTTGACGCGGTATTTGGTCAGCACGTTGGCGATCGCGTACAGCAGGCCGTTGCGGTCGTTGGCCGCCACCGACAGCAGGTAGTACTGGCCGCGGTCGTCCGGCCGCAGGTCCACCGTCGGCTGGATCGGGAAGGTGCGCGACAGGCGCGACAGGCGTCCCTTGGCCGGCGCCGGCAGCGGCGCCTGCGATTGCAGCACGTCGCACAGCTCATGCTCGATCAGGCTGATGATGTCGCGGTAATTGTTGGCGAAGCTTTGCTCGGTCACCAGGAAGGTGTCGAGCGCGTAGCCGTGCCGCGTGGTGTGGATCTTGGCGTCCAGGATGCTGAAGTTCTTGCGGTCGAAATAACTGCAGATGCGGGCGAACAGGTCGGGCTGGTCGGCCACGTACACCGTCACCTGCAAGCCTTCGCCGATGGCCGCCAGGCGGCAGTTCACCACCGGCTTGGCGCTGTTCAGGCGGTCGTACAGCGCGCGCGTCTGCCAGGCGATGTCGGCGGCGTCGTGACGCAGGAAATAGGCGACGTCGAGCCGCTTCCACAGCCCTTCGTGGGCGTCCGGCGGCAAGCCGTACAGGCGCAGGGTCGCCAGCGCTTCCTGCTGGCGGTTTTTCAATTCGCGGTCGGCCGAATGCGGCTCGCCGCCCAGCACCCGTAGCGCGACCCGGTACAGGTCTTCCAGCAGCTTGCCCTTCCAGGCGTTCCACACCTTCGGGCTGGTGCCGCGGATGTCGGCCACCGTCAGCAGGTACAGCGCGGTCAGATGGCGCTCGTCGCCGACGGTGCGGGCGAAGGCTTCGATCACGTCGGGATCGGACAGGTCCTGCTTTTGCGCGACCTGCGACATCAGCAGGTGGTTCTCGACCAGGAACACCACCAGCTCGCTGTCTTGCGCCGTCATGCCGTGGTCGGCGCAGAACTGGGCGGCGTCGGCCATGCCCAGCTTCGAATGGTCGCCGCCGCGGCCCTTGGCGATGTCGTGGAACAGCGCCGCCACATACAGCAGCCAGTGGCGCGGGAAGTTGGCGATCAGCTGGCTGCAGAATGGGTATTCGTGGGCGTGCTCGGTCATCGTGAAGCGGCGCATATTGCGCACCACCATCAGGATGTGCTGGTCGACGGTGTACACGTGGAACAGGTCGTGCTGCATCTGGCCGACGATGCGCCGGAAGTTCGGCAGATAGCGGCCGAGGATGCCCATGTCGTTCATGCGGCGCAGCGCGTGCACCAGTCCGACCGGGGCCTTCAGGATGCGCAGGAACAGCGCCCGGTGCGCCGGGTTCGCGCGGAAGGCGTCGTCGATCAGCGTGCGCGCGTGCCAGAGCGCGCGCGTGGTGCGCGC
>DASYLQ010000332.1:0-5319 GCA_036009485.1 Janthinobacterium sp. | reverse complement strand
TGTCCCTACCTAACTCAACCATGAACAAGCTGGCGCTGTATTTCCGCCTGATACGACTCGACAAACCGATCGGCACCGTGCTGCTGCTGTGGCCGACGCTGGATGCGCTGTGGCTGGCTTCGAATGGCTTACCGGCCTGGAACATCCTGCTGATCTTCAGCCTGGGCACCTTCCTGATGCGCTCGGCCGGCTGCGCCATCAACGATTACGCCGACCAGGATTTCGACAAATTCGTCACGCGCACCGCCGAGCGGCCCATCACCAGCGGGCGCGTCAGCGGCAAGGAAGCGCTGGCCATCGCCGCCGCGCTGGCCCTGCTGGCCTTCGCCCTGATCCAGCCGCTGAACGCGCTGACCAAACAACTCTCGGTGGCCGCCCTGTTCCTCGCCGCCAGCTATCCCTATACCAAGCGCTTCTTCGCGATTCCCCAGGCTTATCTGGGCATCGCCTTCGGTTTCGGCATACCGATGGCCTTTGCCGCCGTGCAAGGCAGCGTGCCGGCCGTGGCCTGGTACCTATTGCTCGGAAATATATGCTGGAGCGTGGCTTACGATACCGAATATGCGATGGTCGACCGCGACGACGACTTGAAAATCGGCATCAAGACCTCCGCCATCACCTTCGGCCGCCATGACGTCGCCATCGTCATGCTGTGTTACGCCGCCACCCTGCTGATCTGGCTGGTGTGCGGCTGGCAGCTCGGCTTGCGCGGCTGGTTCCTGCTCGGCCTGGCCATCGCGGCCGGCTGCGCCGTCTACCACTACACGCTGATCCGCGGCCGCGAGCGGTCGGCGTGCATGACCGCTTTCCGCCACAACAATTGGCTGGGCGCAGCGATATTCGCCGGCATCGCGCTCGACTACGCCCTGCGCTGAGCGCCGCCGCGAAATCGGTGGCAAGGCCGGCGCACGATTGATTCATCTCAATCGCGTAAGCTTTAGCGCTCTCTACACTTTGACTTTCCGAACACGGTTTATGCCGCGTCATTACATTCAATTAATTTTACGCACAATAGCGAGGTCATCCATGAACGCGAGCGTCAGCGACAAATCGAGCGCCAACGGCGGCGACAGTGTCTCCCCTACCCAGGCCAATCCAGCGCAGCCAACCCCGCAGGAGGCCCGCGAAAAACTGGTGGATGACATGAAAGCCGTCATCGGAGAGGCGGAAACCTGGCTCAAGAACAGCGCTACTGACAATGGCGCGGACCTGGGCGCCATCAGGGAAAAAGTCGAAACGACGCTGCAAACGGCCAAGGCCGACCTGGGCAAGTTGCAGGCAAATATGCTGGCCAAGACCAGGCAGGCCGCCCAGGCGACGGATGTCTACGTCAAGGACAATCCCTGGACCTCGGTGGGCATAGGCGCGGCTATCGGCCTGTTTTTCGGCATGCTGTTCTCGCGTAAATAATCCAGCTCATTTTTGCCGGCATCGGCGTCAGGCCTATCATGGTTATCGCAGACACACTGGGACGGATGGCGGCCACGCTGGTGGCCATCGTGCAGACGCGGCTGGAACTGGCGGCCGTTGAAATGGAAGAGGAATCGCTGCGCTTCGTGGCGTATCTGGCGCTGGGCATGCTGGCGATGCTGTGCCTGTCCATCGCCATCGTGCTGCTGGCATTTTTTGTCATCGTCCTGTTTTGGGATGACTACCGCATCGCCGCGATTCTCGGCGTGGCCGCGGCCTTCGCCCTGGTCGCCGTCGGCATCGGCCTGGGCGTGCGCACCAGCTTCCGCAGCAAACCCAAGCTGCTGTCGTTCACGATGGGCGAACTGGCCAAGGATTTCGACAGCATGAAAACCCTGGGAAAAATCCAATGAGCGCCGCCGCCAAGTCGCCGCCGGTCCCCAAGGCTCCGCTCGCCGCGCGGCGCGAGGCGCTGCTGAAGGAATGCGCGCTGCAGCGTCTGGCGCTGTCGGCCGAAGCGAAAAACCTGCTGATGCCGCTGGCCCCCGCCAACTTGCGCCATGCTTTCGGCGCAAGGCTGAAAGTTCCCCTGATGCTGGCCGGCGCCGGCCTGGGCTTGATGCTGGCCCGTCCCAAGCGCGTTGTGGCGCTGCTGCCGGCGGCCCAATCCGTGTGGCGCAATGTCAGCAAGGTATTGCCGCTGGTAAGTGGCGTGGCTGCCCGCATCGTCAGGTGAAGCCTGCGGTCAAGTCCGATCTGAATGCGCTGGATCCAAGAGGCCGTTTCACCAAGAGGTCGTTTAAAAATGGGCGTAGCGAGGCGCAGCGACGAAGACAGTACGCTGGTACGGCAAGGAGTTGCAACGATGCTACGGTCATTTTTAAACGGCCTCTAAGAGACTCTGCCTAATTCTTCGCCCATCTCCTTGCCGCGCGCCGCCGCCGCCTTGACCGCCGTCTTGATCGCGTCCTTGATGCCGCTTTGCTCCATGCTCATCAGCGCCGCATGGGTGGTGCCGTTCTTCGACGTGACGCGCTCGCGCAGCAGCGATACCGGATCGTCCGACGCCAGCGCCAGTTGCGCCGCGCCGGCGAAGGTTGCCAGCGCCAGTTGCCGGCCCTGCTCCGCCGTCAGGCCCAGCTCGGCCGCGGCGTCCTGCATCGCTTCCATGAAATAAAACACGTATGCCGGCCCGCTGCCCGAGACCGCAGTAACCGAATCGATCAGCGCCTCGTCTTCCAGCCAGACCGTGCTGCCGACCGCCTGCATGATGGCGTCGGCGACTGCCTTCTGCTGTTTGCTGACGGCGCCGGTGACGACCATGCCGGTAATGCCCAGGCCGATCAAGGCCGGCGTATTCGGCATGCAGCGCACGATGGCCGGGTAGCCGCCGAGCCAGCGCGACAGGTCGGCGCCGCGGATGCCGGCGGCGATCGAGACGATCAGCGGCAGCGCGCCGTTTTTCAACACCGGCAACAGTTGCGCCGCCGCTTCGCGCATGCTTTGCGGCTTGACCGCCAGCACGATCACGTCGCAGGCGGCCAGCCCGCTATCGACGCTCGCGGCGGTGCCGACCCCATACTGGCTACGCAGCTTCTCCAGCGCGCCGGCGTTCGGGTCGATCACATGGATATTCGCCGCCGCCGTCAACTTGCCGGCCAAGCCGGCGATCAGCGCCGACGCCATATTGCCGCCGCCGATAAAGGCGATGTTCAGTGCGCTGCCAACTGCATTCATGGAGACTCTCTTTTCATGATAAGGGTAATTTGGATTCATAGGTACGAGGTCAGCCCTCATGGATAGTCGCGCGCGCCGAAAATCGCGCTGCCGACGCGCACGATGGTCGCGCCCTCGACGATGGCGGCGCGCATATCGGCCGACATGCCCATCGATAAGGTATCCAGGGCCAGTCCATCCGCGCGTAATGCTTCGTACAGCCGGCGCAACCGGCGAAATGCGCTGCGCTGTTGGTCGAACCCGGCGGCCGGTTCGGGAATCGCCATCAAGCCGCGCAGGCGCAGCTTCGGCAAGGCCGCAACCTGGTGCGCCAGTTCCGCCAATGCCGCCGGCGCCGCGCCACTCTTGCTGGCCTCGCCGCTGATATTCACTTGCAAACAGATATTCAAGGGCGCAAGTCCGTCCGGTCGCTGTTCCGACAGGCGCAGCGCGATCTTTTCGCGCTCGACCGTATGCACCCAGCTGAAATGTTCGGCAATCGGCCGC
Source organism: Janthinobacterium sp. (assembly GCA_036009485.1). GTDB lineage: Bacteria > Pseudomonadota > Gammaproteobacteria > Burkholderiales > Burkholderiaceae_D > Janthinobacterium. The sequence continues at coordinate 1,686 of DASYLQ010000332.1, read as the reverse complement.
GTCTTGTTGCTCTGGATAGGCCCGATAAAATGCCATTCCAGCGGCGTTTCCGGCAAGCGCGCCGCCAGCGCGGCGATCTTGTCCAGCGCTTCTTGCAGATAATTTTCGCCAAAGGCAGTCTGTCCCGCGCGCACCGCCTCCAGCACCGCTTCGTGGCTGAAAGTCTTGGAAACGGCCAGCAGTTGCACACTTTCCAGCGGCCGCCCCGCCTCTTTTGTCGAGGCGACAATACTATGATGGACTGCTTGCAAGTTCTGGTCGATTGTGGACATAATCATTGAGCGGGGTGATGTAAAGCAATTCCGGTGAGCATGCCCGCGATTGTGCGCTTGGCAGCCCCCTTCACAGCAGGCACAGGGATTATAAATGGACATTTCAGAACTACTCGCATTCTCCGTAAAGAATAAAGCCTCCGACTTGCACCTCTCGGCCGGTTTGCCGCCGATGATACGCGTGCATGGCGACGTACGCCGCATCAACCTGCCGCCGCTGGAGCACAAGGATGTGCACGGCATGATCTATGACATCATGAACGATGGCCAGCGCAAGGCATACGAAGAAATGCTGGAATGCGATTTTTCCTTCGCCATCCCCGGCCTGGCGCGTTTCCGCGTAAATGCCTTCAATCAGGAACGCGGGGCCTCGGCCGTGCTGCGCACGATTCCCTCGAAGATCATGAGCCTGGAAGAATTGAATTGCCCGCGCATCTTCACCGACCTGGCGCTGAAACCGCGCGGCCTGGTGCTGGTGACGGGACCTACCGGCTCGGGCAAGTCGACCACGCTGGCGGCGATGGTCAACCATGTCAATGAAACCGAGTACGGCCATATTCTGACCATCGAAGACCCGATCGAGTTCGTCCACGATTCGAAAAAATGCCTGATCAACCAGCGCGAAGTCGGCCCGCATACGCTGTCCTTCAACAATGCGCTGCGTTCCGCGCTGCGCGAAGACCCGGACGTGATCCTGGTCGGCGAGTTGCGCGACCTGGAAACCATCCGCCTGGCGCTGTCGGCCGCGGAAACCGGCCACCTGGTATTCGGCACGCTGCACACCTCGTCCGCCGCCAAGACCATCGACCGCATCGTCGACGTCTTCCCGGCCGATGAAAAGGAAATGGTGCGGGCGATGTTGTCCGAGTCGCTGCAAGCCGTCATTTCGCAGACGCTGCTGAAGACCAAGGACGGTTCCGGCCGCGTCGCCGCCCATGAAATCATGGTCGCCACGCCGGCCATCCGCAACCTGATCCGCGAAGCGAAGATTGCGCAAATGTATTCGGCGATCCAGACCGGCAGCAATGTCGGCATGCAGACGCTGGACCAGACCCTGACCGACCTGGTCAAGCGCAACGTGATTTCCGCCGCCGCCGCCCGCTCGGCCGCCAAGACGCCGGACAATTTCCCGGGATAAAGAAAATGGAACGTGACCAAGCCTCGAAATTCATGTTCGACCTGCTGCGCCTGATGGTCAGCAAGAACGGTTCCGACCTGTTCATCACGGCAGGCTTTCCACCCGCCATCAAGATCGACGGCAAGCTGACGCCGGTGTCGACACAGGTGCTGAGCGCCGCCCACACGGTCGACCTGGCCCGTTCCATCATGAGCGACAAGCAAACCGCCGCCTTCGAACTGAGCAAGGAATCGAACTTCGCCATCAGCCCCGGCGACCTGGGACGCTTTCGCGTCT
>DASYLQ010000331.1:0-2533 GCA_036009485.1 Janthinobacterium sp. | reverse complement strand
GCGATCGACGGCTTGCGCGTTGCCGGCGCGCCCGCCAGCCTGGAGACGCTGCTGGGACGCTACCGGGTCGGCGCGGCGGTCCAGGTCCACGCCTTCCGCCGCGACGAGCTGATGACGTTTACCGCCATCCTGCAGGGCGAGCGCGTGCCTGGCGTCACGCTGGCCCTGGCCGCTCCCGGCAAGAAAGGCGCCGCTGCGCCGTTGCGGCCGAGCGCCGTCCGCCAACCTGTCTGACGAGGGCAGGCGGGCGGCGCCCCTGTCTTCCCGCGCCTGCCGCCTTGCGGGCGGCGGTAACCGAATTGCATTTTCAAGAAGTGATTTCTAGTCTAGAATCGCCTCCGATGACGCTCTTACCTACCCGGGGGAGGGCCTCCGCCGCCACTGAAAGACGATCTCCGCCCGTGAATGCGCTCGATCCCAGCACCATTTTGATGATGTCCATGCTGATGGCCGCGGCGATGAGCGCCGTCCTGTTTTCCGCCCACCTCAGCTTTCCCGCCGAAGTCAAAGGCCTCGGACATTGGGCGCTGGGCCTGGCCGGCGTCGCCGCCGGCGTACTGTCCTTCCGTGTGCGCGACTTCCTGCCGCATGGCATAGGCCAATTCCTGGCGAATTCGATTTTGCTGTTTTCGGTCGGCCTGTGGCTGATCGGCACCCAGGCGTTTTATGGCGTGCGCCCGGGCTGGCGCTGGTTTTATCCGGCCTGGGGCGCCGGCACCGCCGGCTTTACCTGGTGGATGTTCGTCCATCCGAATTTTTCCGCGCGCGTCGCCTGCTTTTCCTTCCTGGTCTGCGGTTTTTATATCACCCAGTTCGTGCTGATCGCGCGCCGCGGCGAGCGCCATTTCTCCAGTTATGCGTTTGCCCTGCTGATGCTGTTCCAGGCCGGCGCCGTGCTGACCCGCGGCGTCGGCTCGCTGGAGGCGGGCGCCCTGCTGGGCGACATGGCCAAGCGCGGCGCCATCCCTGGCGTCTACCTGGCCATCGCCAACTTCATGGCGCTGCTGCTGGCGGTCGCCTTCATGGCGGTGGCGACGCGGCGCTTGCAAAGCGTGCTGGAACAGCGCTCCAATCAGGATCCGCTGACCTGCGTGCTGAACCGGCGTGGCTTCGCCGACATTTACACCCGCGCCAAGGCGAAGATGCGGCGCGACGGACAACCCATGACGCTGCTCAGCATCGACCTGGATTTGTTCAAGCGGATCAACGATCAATTCGGCCATGCGATGGGCGACCGGGTGCTGGTGCATGTGGCGCAAATGAGCTGCAACGCGCTGCGCGAAATCGATTATGTCGCCCGTTTCGGCGGCGAGGAATTTGTCGTCTTGCTGCCGGAAACGACGACGGAGCTGGCCGCGCTGGTGGCGGCGCGCATCCAGGCCTCGGTGCGGGCGCCGCGCAGCGACGATGTGCCGGCGTACACGATCAGCATCGGCATCGCCAGCCAGACTACGCCCGATGAAAATCTGGACAGCCTGCTGATGCGCGCCGACGCGGCGCTCTACCGCGCCAAGGCGAATGGCCGCGACCGCACCGAGATCTGCGAACACGCGCCGGTTTCCTCGTTTCAGGCGGCGCCTGCGATGGCGCGCTGGTAAAGCCGGCGTTTAACTGAACAGGCGGCGCAGTTCGGCGCCGGGATCGGCGGCGCGCATGAAGGCTTCGCCGACCAGGAAGGCATGGACGTCGGCGTCGCGCATGCGCTTGACGTCGTCCGCCGACAGGATGCCGGATTCGGTGATGACCAGCTTGTCCGGCGGGATGCGCGGCAGCAGGCCCAGCGTGGTTTGCAGCGAGGTCTCGAAGGTGCGCAGGTTGCGGTTGTTGACGCCGACCAGCCGCGTCTTCAGCTTCAGTGCGGCGTCCAGTTCGGCGCCGTCATGCGACTCGACCAGCACGTCCATGCCCAGTTCCAGGGCGCAGGCTTCCAGTTCCGCCATCAGGCCGTGGTCGAGCGCCGCGACGATCAGCAGGATGCAGTCGGCGCCCATCGCCCGCGCTTCATAGACCTGGTACATATCGACCATGAAATCCTTGCGCAGCACCGGAATGGCGCAGGCGGCGCGGGCCTGTTGCAGGTACTCGGCCGCGCCCTGGAAGAACTGGACGTCGGTCAGCACCGACAGGCAGGAAGCGCCGTGGGAAGCGTAGCCGGCGGCGATTTCGGCGGGGCGGAAGTCGGCGCGCAGCACGCCTTTCGACGGCGACGCCTTTTTCACTTCGGCGATCACGCCGGCGCCGCCGGCGCCGATGTTTTTGCGCAGGCTGGCCTCGAAACCGCGCAGGCCGCGGCGCAGTTCGGTGTCGCCTTCCACCTCGCTGCGCAGGCTGGCCAGGCTGCGGTATTTTTTGGCCGCGGCCACTTCGTCGGCCTTGACGGCCAGGATTTTGTTGAGGATGTCGGACATGATGGGGGAGATGAGGTGAGGGATAGGCTGACGGCGGCGGCGGCGCCTAGTGCGCGCCCAGTTGCTGCGTCACCTGGACGAATTGCTCCAGCCTGGCGACCGCGGCGCCCGATGCGATGGCCTGG
>DASYLQ010000330.1:0-2700 GCA_036009485.1 Janthinobacterium sp. | reverse complement strand
AATATCCGCTGCTGTCGCAGGCGATCCTGGCCGGCGCCTCGGCGCAATTGCGGAATATGGCGACCATGGGCGGCAACCTGCTGCAGCGCACCCGCTGCTATTATTTTTACGACGTCGCCACGCCCTGCAACAAGCGCCAGCCGGGCAGCGGCTGCCCGGCCATCGGCGGCTTGAACCGCATGCACGCGATCCTCGGCGCCAGCGACCAATGCATCGCCGTGCACCCCTCCGACATGTGCGTCGCCTTGGCCGCGCTGGACGCCACGGTCGAAGTCAGCGGGCCGGATGGCGAACGCAGCATCCCCTTCGGCGAATTCCACCGCCTGCCGGGCGACACGCCCGAGCGCGACAGCAATCTGCTGCGCGACGAGGTCATCGCCGCCATCGTGCTGCCGCCCGACCAGCCGTCCCGGCACGTCGCCTACCTGAAGGTGCGCGACCGCAGCTCGTATGCATTCGCGCTGGTGTCGGTGGCCGTCGCGCTGGACATCGCCGACGCCGAAATCAAGGACGCCCGCGTCGTCCTCGGCGGCGTCGCGCACAAGCCCTGGCGCAAACCCGAAGCCGAAGCTCGGCTGATCGGCAATATGGTCGGCAAGGAGCACTTCCGCGCGGCGGCGCAACTGATCGTCGACGGCGCCGTCGCCTACCCGCACAACCGCTTCAAGATCGAACTGGCGACGCGTTGCGTCGTGCGCGCGCTGGAGATGGCCGCCGCGATGGCGCCCCCCGTCCCCGGCGCCGCCCCGGGCAAGGAGAAACCATGAAAACGATGAGCGAGAGGATGGGCGAAAGCGCGGCCGTCGCCGGCGGCATGCCGGGACGCGCGCTGAACCGCGTCGACGGCCGTCAAAAAGTGACGGGCGCCGCCAGATACTCGGCCGAAATCGCGGTGGACGGCATCGCCTACGGCTATGTGGTCTCGGGCGCCATCGCGCGCGGCCGCATCAAGGCGATCCACACCGACGAGGCGCTGGCGGTGCCCGGCGTGGCCCACATCATCACGCACAAGAACCGCCCGCGCCTGGCCTGGCTGGACCGCAACTACCGCGACAAGGATGCGCCGCCGGGCGCGCCGTTCCGGCCGCTGCGCGACGACGTCATCGTCTACAGCGGCCAGCCGGTGGCGCTGGTGCTCGCCGATTCCTTCGAAAGCGCGCGCCACGCCGCTTCGCTGGTGCGCGTCGATTACATGGAATGGCGGCACGAGACCAGCCTGGAGGCGCAAAAGCACAAGGCTTACACGCCGAAAAAAAGCAAGGACGGTTTTGACATGCCGGAACCGCGCGGCGACTTCGGGCAAGCCTACGCCGGCGCGGCGCTGACGCTGGAAGCCGAGTATTCCCACCAAGCCCAGCACCATAACCCGATGGAGATGCATGCCTCCACCGTCATCGTCGAAGCCGACGGCGGCCTGACCATCTACGACAAGACCCAGGGGCCGCAAAACAGCCAGCAGTATGTCAGCCGCGTGTTCGGCTTGCCGATGGAAAAAGTGCACATCAAGTCCTCCTTCGTCGGCGGCGCCTTCGGCTCCGGCCTGCGCCCGCAATACCAGTTGTTCCTGGCCGTGCTGGCGGCGCTGGAATTGAAGCGCTCCGTCAAGGTGGTGCTGACGCGCCAGCAAATGTTCAGCTTCGGCCACCGGCCCGAGACGCGCCAGACGCTGAAACTGGGCGCCTCGAACGACGGCACGCTGCAGGCCTTGCGCCACGACGCGCTGTCGGAAACCTCGCAATTCGAGGATTACACGGAAAACCTGGTCAACTGGTCGGGCATGCTGTACCACTGCGACAATGCCGAATTTTCGCACCGGTTGGCTAGGCTCGACGTCTACACGCCGCTCGACATGCGCGCGCCGGGCGGCGTCACCGGCTGCTACGCCATCGAATGCGCGATGGACGAACTGGCGTACCTGGCCGGCATCGACCCGCTCGAACTGCGCCTGAAAAATTATTCGCACCGCGACCAAAACCATGACCTGCCCTACTCCAGCAAGGAATTGCGCGAATGCTACCGGCAAGGCGCGGCGCTGTTCGGCTGGTCCAGGCGGACGGCGGCGCCGCGCAGCATGCGCGACGGCCGCCAGCTGATCGGCTGGGGCATGGCGACCGGCATCTGGGAAGCGATGCACCAGCCGGCCCAGGCCCACGCCGTGCTGGGCGCGGACGGCAAGCTGAGCGTCGGCAGCGCCACCCAGGACATCGGCACCGGCACCTACACGGTGATGACGCAGATCGCCGCCGCCACCCTCGGCCTGCCCGTGGACGACGTCAGCTTCGTGCTGGGCGACTCGTCCTTGCCGCAGGCGCCGCTGCAGGGCGGTTCGTTCACGGTGGCCTCGGTCGGCACGGCGGTCCAGGGCGCCTGCCAAAAGCTCGGCAAAAAGCTGCTGCAACTGGCGCGCAATGTGCCGCAGTCGCCGCTGTCGGGGGTCATCTTCGACGACGTCGAATTCGTCAACGGGAGCGTGCGCCTGAAGTCGGATGTCACGCGCGCCGTCAGCCTGGTCGAGGCCATGCGCTACGCCGACCTGGCCAGCATCGAGGACAGCAGCACGGGCCTGCCCTCGCCGAAGCGGCTGAAGTCGGCCTGCGCCACCCACTCGGCGGTGTTCGCCGAAGTCCGGGTCGACGAAGACTTGGGCACGGTGAAGGTGACGCGGGTCGTCAGCGCCGTCGCCGCCGGGCGCATCCTGAA
>DASYLQ010000329.1:0-1610 GCA_036009485.1 Janthinobacterium sp. | reverse complement strand
GGCCTTCGCCGACGTCCAGGGTCAGGCGCAGCAGCTTGTCGGAGCCGTCGACGTGTTCGCAATTGACGATCTTGGCGATGCGCAAGTCGATTTTGGCGAAATCGTCGATCTTGATTTCCGCCGCCAGCGCTTCGATGTCGCCGGCCGGCGCGGCCGGTTCGGAAGCGTCGTTGGCCGCCGCCGGCAGGGCCGCCGCGGCCGCGACTAGCGGCGCCGCCGCCGGCAAATCGAACAGCGCATCGACCATTTTCGGGTCGACCCGCGTCATCAGGTGGCTATACGCGCCGATGCCGCGGCCCAGCAGCGACTGCGTCGCGCCGCCGTACACGCCGCCGCCGAACACCTCGGTATCGGCCCAGCTCAGCTGCTCGTCCTTGAAGAAGGCGGCGACGTTCGCCGCCACCGCCGGCAGCACCGGCGACAGCAGGATCGTCAACTGGCGGAACAGGATCAGGGCCGCCGTGCAGACGTCGTGCAGTTCGGCGGTTTTGGCCTCGTCCTTGGCCAGGATCCACGGCTTGTTTTCATCGACGTACTGGTTGGTGATGTCGGCGATTTCCATGATTTCGCGCAGCGCCTTGCCGAACTCGCGGTGTTCGTAATGCGCGGCGATGCTGGCCTGGCGTTCGCCGACGATGGCGTCGTCGCCGCCGTCGATCCTATGGGTCAGCGCGCGCCTGATCCAGGCCTGGGCGCTGTCCGACAGGCTGGAAGCCAGCTTGCCGTCGAACTTCCTGGCGATGAAACCGGCGCAACGGCTGGCGATGTTGACGTACTTGCCGATCAAGTCGCTGTTGACGCGGGCGATGAAATCCTCGGACGTGAAGTCGAGGTCTTCCACCTTCGAGTTCAGCTTGAAGGCGATGTAATAGCGCAGCCATTCCGGGTTCATGCCCAGGTTCAGGTAGCGCAGCGGCGAAATGCCGGTGCCGCGCGACTTCGACATCTTTTCATTGTTCACGGTCAGGAAGCCGTGCACGTTCACTTTCAGCTTGTCGATCACCGGATGGCCGGCGAACTTCAGCATCGCCGGCCAGAACAGCAGGTGGAAGGACACGATGTCCTTGCCGATGAAGTGGATCTGTTCCGTGCCCGGATCCTTGAGCAATTGCTCGTAGTCGACGCCGATCTTGCCGCAGTAGTTTTTCAGGCTGGCCAGGTAGCCGACCGGCGCGTCCAGCCAGACGTAGAAGAACTTGCCCGGCGCATCCGGGATCGGGATGCCGAAGTAGGGCGCGTCGCGCGAAATATCCCAGTCGGCCAGCTTTTCGCCGTGCTCGCCCAGCCATTCGCTGACCTTGTTGACCATTTCCGGCTGCAGGCGGCCGGGCGTGTTCAACCACTCCTTGAGGAACTGGAAGCAGCGCGGGTCGGACAGCTTGAAGAAATACTGCTCCGACGGTTTCATGATCGGCGTCGAGCCGGTGAACACCGAATACGGGTTCACCAGGTCGGTCGGCTGGTAGGCCGCGCCGCACACTTCGCAGTTGTCGCCGTACTGGTCTTTCGCGCCGCAGGTCGGGCACTGGCCCTTGATGTTGCGGTCGGCCAGGAACATGCCCTTGGCCGTGTCGTAGAAGCGGTCCACCGTCTTGGTGACGATCAGGCCG
>DASYLQ010000328.1:0-5301 GCA_036009485.1 Janthinobacterium sp. | reverse complement strand
CGGCGGAGTCTGCGCGTGCGCCGGCACCGTCGCGGCGGCCACCAGCGCAGTCAGGGCGAAGACCCAGCGCTGCCGGGTTGGAGGAACTGAAAACCAGCTCATGAAAAGAAGGGGACAAACACCATGGCACAGGCGATTTTTTGACGTTAATCCCTTATTATATGGGATTACCACCGCCAACCGGATTCCACAGGTCGCTTAATGTCTTTATTGTCTAAACCATCCCCCGCTGCGGCAGGCGCCGAAAACGCCGCCGACGCCCGCCTGGCCCTGTTGAAAGCATGGTTGTCTCCTCTTGGCCTGGTCGCCGCGGAATCGGCCCGGCCGGCCTCGGCCGACGCCAGCTTCCGCCGTTACTTCCGGGTCGACGTGCTGGCCGCGGCGCAGGCCGGGCACGGCCCCACGCTGATCGTCATGGATGCGCCGCCGGAGCGCGAAAACGTGCCGGCGTATATCAAGGTCGACGAATTGTTCGGCGCCGCCGGCGCCTCGGTGCCGCGCATCGTCGCGCAAAACCTCGAGCAGGGTTTCCTGCTGCTGTCCGATCTCGGCACTACCACCTATCTGCAAAACCTGAACCTGGACACGGCTGCGGTGATGTATGCCGAGGCGCTGGAAACGCTGCTCAAGATCCAGCGCGCCAGCCAGCCCGGCGTGCTGCCGGAATACGACCGCGCCTTCCTGCTGCGCGAGCTGAACCTGTTCCCCGAATGGTATATCGGCAAACACCTGGGCCTGGAGCTGACGGCCGAGCAGAGGACGCTGCTGGACGGCGTCTTCGACGCGCTGCTGGCGAATATCCTGGCGCAGCGCCAGGTGTATGTGCACCGCGACTACCACTCGCGCAACCTGATGCTCATGGACGAGGGCAATCCCGGCGTGCTCGACTTCCAGGATGCGCTGTACGGCCCGATGACCTACGACATCGCCTCGCTGCTGCGCGACGCCTATATCCAGTGGGACGAGGAACTGGTGCTGGACTGGGTGATCCGCTACTGGCAGCGGGCCAGGCAGCTGGGCTTGCCGGTGAACCCGGACATCGACGATTTTTACCGCGACTTCGAATTCATGGCGATGCAGCGGCACCTGAAAATCCTCGGCATCTTCACCCGCCTGCATCACCGCGACGGCAAGGATATGTACCTGGGCGATTTGCCGACGGTGCTGGACTATATCCGCAAGACCGCCAACCGCTACAAGGCGCTGAAACCGCTGGCCCGCCTGCTCGACACCCTGGAAAATAACACCCCGCAAATTGGCTACACTTTTTAAGGGGGGCCGGGTCTTCGGCTCCTCGCCGCCCGGGTCGTCACGGTCCGGTTGCCTCACTCATTACAGAATCAAGAGAACACGATGAAAGCCATGATCTTCGCCGCCGGACGCGGCGAGCGGATGCGTCCACTCACCGACACCTGCCCGAAGCCCCTGCTGAAAGTCCATGGCCGGCCACTGATCGTCTGGCACGTGCTGAACCTGGTCCGCGCCGGCATCAGCGACATCGTCATCAACCACGCCCACCTGGGCGGCTTGATCGAAGATACGCTGGGCGACGGCGGCCAGTTCGGCGCCCGCATCCGGTATTCGGCGGAAGCGACGGCGCTGGAAACCGCCGGCGGCATCGCCCAGGCCCTGCACCTGCTGGGCGAGGAACCCTTCCTGGCCGTCTCGGGCGATATCTATTGCCCCTATTTCGACTTCGCACAGGTGAAGGACGTGCTGGCCGAGAAGGATGTCTGGGGCAACCCCTATCCGTCCGGCGAACGCGACGTCGCCTGGCTCTACCTGGTGAAAAACCCCTGGCATAACCCGAAAGGCGATTTTGCGCTGAAGCTGTACTCGGTCGCCAACGAGGGCGAGCCGCTGTGGACCTTCGCCAACATCGGCGTCTACCGTCCGGAAATGTTTGCCGGCATCGTCCCCGGCGCGCACGCCAGGCTGGGCGCCCTGCTGCGCGAATACGCCGGGCGCGGCCTGGTCGGCGGCGAAGTGTATGGCGGCGAATGGACCAATGTCGGCAGCATCGAACAGCTGGAACAGCTCAACGGCGGAAAGCCGGCATGAGCCTCTTTGCGGCCCGCCGCGCCGCCCTGATGGCGCACATGCAGCCGGGCGCGGTGGCGGTGATCCCGACCGCCCCCGGCGCGGCGCGCAACGGCGATTCCGACTATCCCTACCGCCACGACAGTTATTTTTATTACCTGACCGGTTTTACGGAGCCCGACAGCGTCGCCGTGCTGGTCGCCGCCGGAGCATCGGGGCCGGCCCGCTCCATCCTGTTTTGCCGCGAGAAAAACAGCGAGCGCGAGATCTGGGAAGGCCACCGCCACGGTCCCGAAGGCGCACGCCTGGCTTTCGGTTTCGACGCCGCCTGGCCGATCGAGGACCTGGACGCCGAAATGGCGCGGCTGCTGGCCAACGTCCCGGCCATCTATTACGCGCTGGGCGGCAACGCCGGCCTGGATGCGCAAGTCAGGCTGTGGCTGGGCGGCGTGCGGCGCCAGGCGCGCAGCGGCGTGAGCGCGCCGGCGGCCGCCGTCGACATCGTGGCGCTGCTCGATGAAATGCGCCTGATCAAGGATGGCGGCGAACAGGCGCTGATGCGCCGCGCCGCGGCCATTTCCGGCCAGGCGCATGCGCGCGCCATGGCCGCCTCGCGCCCCGGCATGTTCGAGTACCAGATCGAGGCCGAACTGTTGTACGAATTCCGCCGCAACGGCGCCCAGTTCCCGGCCTACACCTCGATCGTCGCCGCCGGCGCCAACGCCTGCGTGCTGCACTACTCGGCCAATAATGCGCAGGCGCGCGACGGCGAGCTGGTGCTGATCGACGCCGGCTGCGAGTTCGACGGCTACGCCGCCGACATCACCCGCACCTACCCGGTCAACGGCCGCTTCACGGCGCCGCAACGGACCTTGTATGAGCTGGTGCTGGCGGCGCAGTCGGCGGCGCTGGCCGCGGTCGCGCCGGGCCGGCGCTACCAGGACATCCACGAGGCGGCGCTGCGCGTGCTGGCCGGCGGCATGCTGGACACCGGCCTGCTCGACCGCAACCTGGCCGGCGCCGCCGACGACGTCATCGCCGACAAGCGCTACCTGCAGTTTTACATGCACGGCACCGGCCACTGGCTCGGCATGGACGTGCACGACGTCGGCGCCTACCGCGACCTGGGCGCGGCCGGCAAGCCGTCGCGCACGCTGCAGCCGGGCATGACGCTGACGGTGGAACCGGGCTTGTACGTGCGTCCGGCCAAGGGCGTGCCGGAAGCCTTCTGGAACATCGGCATCCGCATCGAAGACGATGTGCTGGTCACGCCCGGCGGCCATGAAGTGCTGAGCGCGGCGGCGCCGAAGACGGTGGCCGCCATCGAACAATGGATGCGGCAGGCATGATAGATAGCGCCAGCAATATGAACCAGCACCAGCACCAAGGCAATGGCGACGGCGCCGCCGCGCTGGACATCGCCATCTGCGGCGCCGGCCCGGTCGGCATGGCGCTGGCGGCGCTGCTGGTGAAACGCGGCGTGGATCCGGCGCGGCTGGTCCTCATCGACGGCAAGACGCTGGCCCAGGCCGGCAATGATCCGCGCTCGATCGCGCTGTCCTACGGCAGCCGGCAGATTCTCGAAGAGATCGGCGCCTGGCCGCTGGCCGCCACGGCCATCCACCAGATCCATGTCTCGCGCCGCGGCCGTTTCGGCCGCAGCCTGATCGACCGCGCCGACCACCAGTTGCCGGCGCTCGGTTATGTCGCCCGCTACGGCGACCTGGCGGCGCTGCTGGGCGCGGCCTGCCAGCGCCTGGGCGTCAACATGCTGCGCCCGGCGCGGCTGCTGGACAGCCGCGAACGCCAGGACGACGTCTTGCTTGACGTCGCCTTCGACGGCGACGGCGGCGGCGGCGCCGGGCGGCGCATCGGCGCGGCGCTCCTGGTGCAGGCCGAGGGCGGCGTCTTCGGCCAGCAGCGCGACAAGGCGCTGCAGCGCGATTACCGCCAGACGGCGCTCATCGCCCAGGTGCGCTGCAGCGCGCCGGTGGCCCACCGCGCCTATGAACGCTTCACCGATGAAGGCCCGCTGGCGCTGCTGCCGCAGGGCGAGGAATATTCGCTGGTCTGGTGCGTCCGGCCCGAAACCGCGCAGCGCCTGCTGGCGCTCGGCGACGCCGCCTTCCTGGCGCAACTGGGGGAAGCCTTCGGCAACCGCCTCGGCAGCTTCACCGCGGCGACGCCGCGCGCGGCCTACGCGCTCGGGCTGAACGCCGAAGCGGCCGCCGCCAGGCGCAGCGTCGCCATCGGCAACGCGGCGCAAACCCTGCATCCGGTGGCCGGCCAGGGCTTGAACCTGGGCTTGCGCGACGCCGCCGTGCTGGCGCGCCTGCTGGCGCGCGGCGCCAGCCCGGACATGCTGGCCGAATTCGCGGCCTTGCGCCGCCAGGACCGCACGCTGACGGTGCGCCTGACCGATACGATGGCGCGCATCTTCGCCGCCGACACCCCGCTGCAGGGCTTGCTGGGCGCTTCGCTGGCGGCGATCGACATGGCCGGCCCGGCGCGCCATCTGCTGGCCGAACTGATGATGTTCGGACGCCGCTGAGGCCGACCTTCCGCGCCATTCAGTCGCGCGCGATGCGCCCCAGGTTGCGGTCCAGCAGCGCGGCGGTATCGATCACCAGGGCAGTCACCCTGAGAAAAAAATCCTGGTTGATATGCTCGAAGGTATCGCTGGGCAGGTGGTAGTCGGCGTGATCGGCGACGCCGAAATACAGGAAGGGAATGCCGGCCGCGTGGAACGGGCCATGGTCGGAACTGTCGGTCCAGTCCTCCACCGCACCGGCGATCAGCTGGCTGCGGTCATGGCCCAAAAATACCTGCACCGTGCTGCGGCTGGCCGCCTGCTCCAGGTAAGGCTTGAGCCAGGGATAATGAAAGGTGCCGGCGACGAAAATCTGGTTGGCGTCGTTATGGCTGAGCATATCCAGGTTCAGGTTGACGACCAGGTCCTTCTTCGGGAACGGCAACGCCTCGAGAAAGGCGCGCGAGCCGCGCAAGCCCAGCTCTTCGGCGTCGAAGGCGGCGAACACCACCGAATGCAAGGGCGGATGGGCCTTGAACCAGGCCGCCATCGCCAGCATCGCCGCCACGCCGGAAGCATTGTCGTCGGCGCCCGGATACAGCTTGCCGCCGGCGATGCCCAAGTGGTCGTAATGGGCCGAGACCACCATGAACTGCTGTGGCGCGGCCGTGCCCGGGAGGTAGCCGATGATGTTGGCGGCGTCGGGATAGGCCGTGCTGTAGGGCTGGCCG
>DASYLQ010000327.1:0-1646 GCA_036009485.1 Janthinobacterium sp. | reverse complement strand
CGTGCTTGGAGCCTCATTATACGTGGGACGCTGAGTGCAGCGCCGCCGCGGACGGTCTGCCCGGGCGGCCTTTGCCCGCCTTTTCCATTTATGCCGCCGGCGGGTTGGTCTTCGCCAGGTCCGGATCGGCCGATGTCGCCGGCACCGTCTGTGCCGGCGCGGCGGGCGCCTGTATCGCGTAGGCCTTGGCCGCCGATGGCGTCGATGTCGCCGGCGTATCGGTCGTGCCTGTCGTGCCCAAGGTGGTGGTTTGCTGTATCAGGTTCAGCAGGCGCAGCGACAGCGTGCCGCCCTGGCCGCTGCCGTTGGCATTGCCGCCGTCCGCTGCCGCCTGGGTATTCGCCGGCAGCGTCGTCTGCATCGGGTGGCCGAGCATGCTGAACAGGTCGGTCAAACTGCCAGGGAAATTGATTGGCGGCAGCTGCAAGGTCGGCAGGGACGACAGATCCGTACCGCCGGCGCCGGCGTTGCCGCTTGTCGCCGCGCTTGTGGCCGCGCTTGTGGCCGTATTGGCGCCGCTGCCATCCGTGGACGAGGCCGACGAAGCCGACGCCGGCGAGGAAGTGCTGGCGTCGACCTCGGCGCTGGCGCTGTATTGCACCTCGACTTGGAACTGGTAGCTCTGGCCGTCGGCGGTGGTGATCGTGCCCTTGCCGATGAAGTGAGAGCTTTCGTTCAGGCTCAGCGCGGCGCTGTTTGTGCTGCCGTTCGGCCCCTGCGTTTGCTGCACGCCGGCGGCAAAACCGGCTTCGGTTTCCAGGCTGGCCGAGTCGAAGGAAATCGTCGCGCCCTGGGCGGCGTTGCCGAACAGCGATTGGGTCACGCTGTTGACGAAATTCTGGGCGAAATCGACGGTCTGGTTGCCGAGTTCGTTGGCCTGGTTTTGCAAGCCCTGCATCGACAAGTCGATCCCGCTTTGCGACAGGGATACCGGCGTCGTGCCGGTGCTGGTATTGCCGGCGCTGGTGCCCGTTGGCGGATTGCCGGTCGCGAGTTGCTTGCCGGCGGATTGGGTGTCGGCTTGCTGGGTAGCGCTGCTCAGCGAAGGCGTTTGCGCGTGGCGTGAGCCGATGGCGGGAAAGAGTGACATAGCGGCAACCGTATGATGAAGGGTGAATAAGCGTGGTAACGGCAGCGCCGCGCTATCCTTGAGGCTGGCTGGAAATGAAATGATTAATGGTGATGCGACCAGCTGCCGTCGGCCGACTCCAGGTAAGACTTGACGGCCTCGGCCTGGCCGGTGGCGTGACGGCGCAGCTCGCCGCATTGGCAAATGCCCTGGTAGGGCTGGATGTGCGAGCAGGCCGATACCTTTTGCAGATACACCTGCATGGATTTCGAGCATTTGACGCATTTGAAGGTCAGCGAACGTGCGGCTTTCATGATTTCCTTGATCCCGGTCTGTGCTTGCCTGCTGCCGGCGTCGCCGTGCGAATGGCGGAGCAGCGGGCAAAGGCGCGATTTTATCATCGCCGGCGGGCGCGGCTGATGGTTCCGTGACGCTACGGTTTTTCAAAATTCCCGGAAATGTTTGCTCACGTGATAGCAAATCCGTCTTGATCTGTGTGGTTTTATGTGAATGCTAGACTGGCAGAAATTTGTTTTAAATTGTTTTCCAACGGCGTCAACTGAAAGCATGGGAATGC
>DASYLQ010000326.1:0-4062 GCA_036009485.1 Janthinobacterium sp. | reverse complement strand
ACGTAGACGGCGGTAAACAGGCGCACGCCGTCGCGCATCGGGATGCGGAATTCGTATTTGGTGTAATGCTCGCGCAGCTTGTAGACGGGCGCGTCGGCGGCATCGGCCAGGGCGGCGTGCGCCAGCACGGAGTCCGCGGCGGCGGCGCCGGCCATCAGCAGCATCGACAGGGCGAGAATGGAAAGGCGCGTATTCGGTAACTTCATGACTTCCTTTGCTGGATAATATGAAAAATGGCAATAAAATGGCAGGGACCTTGTTCAAGGCCGGACGTAGGCCCGCTCTTCCAGCGGCTGGCCGTCGGCATCGAAGCGCAGCGCCACCGACAGGGCATGGAGGCCGATGGTGGCCAGCGCGTCGCAGACATCGTCGACTTCGGCTTCCAGGTCCGCCGCCAGGTCCAGCGGCTTTTCCGCCGAGGCCAGCGGGGCGCCGCCGGCGGCCGGGTACAGATTGACGCGCAAGACCATCGCGCCGCGCACGGCGGCCGGCGCGACGATGGCCTTGACTTGCTGCGCGTCCAGGCGCTTTTCGCGCAGCGCGTCGTTGAGCGCCGCCATCAGTTGCAACATCGCATATTCGGCCATGGCTTGTTCCTTGGCGCCATAGAACAGATCCTGGTACAGGAAATGCAGTTCCAGCGCGGTAGCGGGAGGCGCCAGGCAAGACTTGAGCAGCGGCGCGGCGGCGATGGTCCATTCCCGGTAGCGCTGCATGCGCGTCTCGAAATAGGCATCGGCCGCATCCTCGTTCTCCGGCACGGCGTAAAAGGGATCGTCGGCCCGCTTCAGTGCGAAGCCGAGCAGGAAACGCAGCTCGCTCACCTCGTCGCCGGCGCCGAACGCGGTGGCGCTCCAGCCGGCGATGCTGCGCTCCAGCGCCGGCGCCGCGGCGATCTTCTTGTCCGTCATCGAGGTGGCCGCCTCGCGCACCATCTCGTTTAAATGCGAATACGCGATGCTGTCGATTTCGGCCAGGTCGTAGGCGTGGCGGATCAGCACCACCCTGGCCTTGGCGCTTTCCAGTTGCCCCTCCTGGAAGCTGGCCAGCAGCGCTTCGAAAGCGGCCTGGTCCTGGAAACCCTGTTCTTCCTTCAGGCCGCCGGTGCCGCGCACGAACAACGGGATCAGGAAGGCGTTGATTTCCATCTCGGGCGCGCCTTCGCGCCGCAGCAGCACGGTGGCGGCCGCCTCTTCGACGGCGCCGCGCAGGAATTGCCAGGCGCCCAGGTCTTCATCCCTGGCGCGCTCGATCGCCTCGTACAGCACCTCGTCCTTCTTTTGGTTCAGCGACTTGCGCACCAGCTTGTGAAAGTCGGCCTCCTTCCGGCGCAGCTCCTCGTTCAGCGTATCGCCGTCTTCCTGCTCGGCCAGGGCCAGGGCCAGGTCGGCCAGGGTTTGCGTGATGGCCTCATCCTTGTCTTCCGGCGTGGCGGTTTTGCGGGGGACGGGGCGCTTGTTTTTTGGCATGGTCGAATCTTTGTCTGGAGCTGCGGTGGAGGCGGGGCCGGCCGCGGAACGGCGCGGCGGCATCCTTGCCTGCCGTGGCGTGTCGCCTGGTGTATGGGAAGTCCGGCGCTGCGCCGGCGGATGTTCAATTGTCGTGGTCAAACATTTCGTGCAATTCTTCGAGCAAGTCTTGCGCTTCTTCCGGGCTCAGGCCAAGGTGCATGCAGGCGCGCTCGCCGCCCTTGTCCCACTCCAGCGAATGGCTGTTGCCGTGGTAGCGCTGTATGCCTTTTTCCGCCAGCAGGCAGAGCGCCACCAGCGAGCGGATGGCGTCGTCGGTGGCGTCGTCTTCCAGGACCGCGTAATCGTGGTGCAGCAAGATGGCCCAGGAAACGTCGGCCGACAAGCCCCAGTTGCGCGCCAGCAGGCAGCCGATCGCCGCATGGTTGGTCTGGTGCAGCGTTTCCTCGATGGCGGTGAAGCAGTTGACGGGATCGTTGCTGGCCGCCTCGTAAGTGGCGGCGTAATCCGGGAAGCGCTTCATCAGCAGCGGCACGCCTATGTCGCAAAACAAGCCGAAGGTGTGGGCGATGTCGGGCGGCGCGATGCGCAGCTTGCGCGAAGTGAAGACGACCGCCTGGGCGCGCTTGGCCGAGACGTCCCAGAAGTGGTTCAGCGCGCCGCCTTCGGCGCCCATCGCCTCGCGCGCCAGCAAACCGACCAGCATGGCGCTGCAGGTATTGACACCGAGGAAATTGATCGCCTGCTCGACCGACTTGGCCTTGCGCGCGGCGCCGTAGAACGGCGAATTGGCCAGCTTCAGCAAGGCGCCCGACATGCCGACGTCGTTGCCGATGATGCGGGCGATCTTGCGCGGCGAAGGATCGAGCTCGGCCAGTTCGCGCTGCAGGTCGACGAGTAAGCTCGGCCGCGGTGGAATGCGGATCGAGCGCATCAGGGCATCGACCGGATCGTCAACTGCTATCGCTTTGGCTGCAACTGTCGTCATTTTTTTCTTTGGAAATCGACCTGGAATGGATACGTGCGAACCCCCGGCGCCGCTTGCGGATAAGCTTCTGCCATCGGTCGGTCCCCGGTTGTTACGCAGCGCCACTATACCTCAGCCAGACCCGGCTTGCAGGCGATCCGGCCCCGCTTCAACAGTGGATTATCGTTGTTTATTTACGGCAATATCTCATACGGTGGCCGATCTGTCCAAAAAAGGCCACGCTTATTCAAATGAACAGACATCAGGAAGGTCGGCAAGTGAAAAAGAATACGGTATTGGCGGGCGTGGATTTCGCCGCGTCCTCGTTCGAGGTGGCGCAGCGCCTGATCGGCGCCGTCGTCCTGGTCGACGGCATCGGCGGCCGCATCGTCGAGACGGAAGCCTACGACCGCGACGATCCGGCTTCGCACACCTATGCCGGGCCGACTGCGCGCAACGCTTCCATGTTCGGGCCGCCCGGACGCGCCTATGTCTACCGCTCCTACGGCATCCACTGGTGCCTGAATTTCGTCTGTCGCGAGCAGGGCCACGGCGCCGGCGTGCTGATCCGGGCGCTGGAACCGCTGGCGGGCCTGGACTGCATGCGCGCGCGGCGCGGGCTGGACGATCCGCGCCTGCTGTGTTCGGGGCCGGGCCGGGTTTGCCAGGCGCTGGCGGTCGGCATCGCCCACAACGGGCTGGCGCTGGACGCGCCGCCGTTTCAACTGTTCGCCGGCGAGGGTCCGATGGCGCTGGTGGCGGGGCCGCGCATCGGCATTTCAAAGGCGATGGACCTGCCGTGGCGGTTCGGGCTGGCCGGCTCGCGCTTCCTGAGCCGGCCTTTCGCCAGGTAAGCGCCAGGCGTCAAGGGGGCAAACGTCAAACGTCAAGCTTCAGCTGCGCTGGCGGCCGCCGCCCCATTCGCCGCTGCGGCGCTGTTCCCGCTTGACGCCGCGCATCGGGCTGCCCGGTCCGCGCCGTTCGCCGTCCTCGTCTTCCTGTTTTGGTCGCTCAAGTTGCAGCAAGGCCGGTGCCGCCTGGGCGCCGGCCGCCGCGGCGTCGATCTTGAACACCGACACCGCCTGCGACAGGTTGACGGCTTGTTCCTGCAAGCTTTCGGCGGCCGCGGCGGCCTGTTCGACCAGGGCCGCGTTTTGCTGCGTCATGTCGTCCATCTGCCCCACCGCCTGGTTGACCTCGGTGATGCCTTCGGCCTGCTCCGCGCTGGCCTGGCTGATGCGGCCGATGATGTCGTTGACCTGCTGCACCGAAGCGACGATGTCGCCCATGCTGTTGCCGGCTTCACGCACCGAGACGCTGCCGCCGTCGATGGAGGCGACCGACGCGGCGATCAGGGCCTAGATTTCCTTGGCGGCGGCGGCCGAGCGCTGCGCCAGCGTGCGCACTTCGGCGACGACGACGGCGAAACCGCGCCCTTGCTCGCCGGCCCGGGCCGCCTCGACGGCGGCATTCAGGGCCAGGATATTGGTCTGGAATGAAAGCCCGTCGATCACGCCGATGATTTCCACGATCTTGCGCGAACTGGACCTGATCGTATCCATCGTCGCGACCGCCTGCGCCACCGCCTTGCCGCCCTTGATGGCCAGCGCCGAAGCGCTGGCCGCC
>DASYLQ010000325.1:0-2090 GCA_036009485.1 Janthinobacterium sp. | reverse complement strand
TCGTGGCCCTTGCGCATCACGCAGACGTAGACGCCGTCGTACAGGCGTTCGTGCTCGAAGGCGACGATGCCGCCGCCTTGCGCCTGGGCCGTGAGGTCGGCGAGCACCGCCGGGAAGTAGCCGACCGCCAGATCCGCCGTGCCCTCGTCGAGCACCAGCCGGGGGTCACGCGTGGTGAGGGGCAGCATGCGCAGCGAGATGCCCGGCGCCTCCCGCTCCAGGATGAGCATCAGGCCGGGCACGACTTCGGCGGCCGTCGAATCGGCCATCGCCAGGGTGAAGGTGCTGGTGGCCTCCGCCGCGACGAAGTTGCTGGGCGCGATCGATGCCTCGAGCTGGCGCAGCGCTTCCCCCACCGAGGGCCAGAGCGCCAGGGCCCGGGCGGTCGGCTCGACGCCGTAACCGCTGCGCGCGACCAGCCGGTCGCCCAGGGCCTCGCGCAGGCGGTTCAAGGCATTGCTCACGGCCGGCTGGGTCATCGAGAGATTGCGGGCCGCGCGCGTCAGGTTGCGCTCAGCCATGACCTGGTCGAAGACGCGCAGCAGGTTGAGGTCGAGGGTGCGGAAGTTGGGTGCTTTCATTTGCTTGGCGAATGATAGGCATCACTAATCCAAAGTAGACGAATATCAGGGTCTACCCTAGTATCACGGTCATGAAAGCGGCAATATCGCCGCAAGGGAGCAAGCAAAAATGACACGTACCGCCAACATCGAATACCCCAGCCAATTCGGCAACGTGCCGCGCGGCGCCGCTGGCGCCGAGGCCGCCGGCAACTTTGCCGCCGACGTGCTGATCGGCATCCTGGCCTTTCTGGGCTCGCCCGTCACCCGGACGGTCGGCGCCGTCGGCCGTGGCATGGCCGCCTGGGGCGAAGCCCGCCGCCAGCGTCGCGCCGACGACCAGCTGTGGAGCCTGGCGCTCAGCGATGCCCGCATCATGGCCGACCTGAGCCGTGCGATGAGCCAGGACGCCCTGCGCGGCGCCCGCGGCTGAGCGAGCACACCATGCCAGCCACCGCCCGCATGGGCGTGGTCAGGCAGCTGATCCAGCGCCTGCCCGGCCGACTGCTGGCCGCGCTCGACGCGTGGTCGCACCGGCTGGCGCGCAAGCGGCACCAGGAACGCATGCGCAAGTGGCAGGCCCGCCAGATCGCCGCCGTCACGCCATCGCAGCTGCCGCCGACCCGGGGCGCTTGACGATGCGCAGCGCCAACAGCTGCCGCAAAACGACAAAAGCCACCGCTCGCGGTGGCTTTTGCTTTTGTCCAATGCGACTCAGGCCGCCAGGCGCTGCTCGATCTTCGCCTTGGTTTCCTTCAGCTCGGAGGGCAGGTGGTGCGCCAGTTGCTGGAACAGCTCGTGGTGCAGCTGCAACTCCTTTTCCCAGGCCGGCAGGTCGATGTCGATCACCTGGTCGAACTGCGCCTTGGTGAAGGGCAGGCCTTGCCAGTTCAGTTCCTGGTAGCTGGGGCTGATGCCAAACGCGTGCTGGTCGCCGCGCACCTTGCCTTCGAGGCGGTCGATCATCCACTTCAGCACGCGCATGTTCTCGCCGTAGCCGGGCCAGACGAACTTGCCGTCGTCGCCCTTGCGGAACCAGTTGGTGGTGAAGATCTTCGGCAGCTTCGCGCCGCTGGCCTCCAGCTTCCTGCCCAGGTCGAGCCAGTGCTGGAAGTAGTCGGACATGTTGTAGCCGGTGAACGGCAGCATGGCGAACGGATCGCGCCGCACCACGCCGACCTGGCCGACGATGGCGGCGGTCGTCTCCGAGCCCATGGTCGCGGCCATGTAGACGCCCTCGACCCAGTCGTTGGCTTCGGTCACCAGCGGCACGGTGGTCGAGCGGCGGCCGCCGAAGATGAAGGCGTCGATCGGCACGCCCGCCGGGTCGTCCCAGGCCGGGTCGAGCGCAGGGTTGTTGATCGCAGCCACGGTGAACCGCGCGTTCGGGTGGGCGGCCTTGGCGCCGGTCTCCTTGCCGATCTGGGGCGTCCAGTCCTTGCCTTGCCAGTCGATCGCATGGGCGGGCGCCTCGCCGTCCATGCCTTCCCACCAGACGTCGCCGTCGTCGGTCAGGGCGACGTTGGTGAA
>DASYLQ010000324.1:0-1602 GCA_036009485.1 Janthinobacterium sp. | reverse complement strand
GAAGGCGATGGCGCCGGCCTATGCACCTGAGGGGCCTGAGCGTGAACCTGGGCCTGGGCCGCCGGCATGGCCGCCGCGCCGACGCGTGAAATCTTCAGCAGCAGGCGCGGGCTGGCGCCGGTTTCATTGATGCCGCCGCGCGCCGACCTGATCGTGTAATAACCGTGCCTGGGATCGAAGCTGCATGCGAAGGCGTCCTTCGGCCGCATCTGCAGCTCTACCGGCGCATCCGCACCGTCGTTGATCAGCAGGATCGCGCCGTCGTTGCCGAAGGGCCAGGCGGGGACCGCGAAACTGGCCGTGCCGTGGTCGCCGCCGATCAGCGCCAGGCGCTGGTTCGGATAGATCGGGCAGACCGGTTTCCAGATTGCGCTGTCGCGCGAAACGCTGACGTTGTAGAGGATTTTTTCATCGGGCGCCGGCAGATACACGGCATGGCCGAACTTGACTTCGATCTGGCCCGGCGCCAGGGTTTCGGTGCCGATGACGTCGTAGCGCACCTGTTCGCCGGCCAGCAAGTCGCCGAAATCCTTCTGGTGCAGCGCCGTCAGCGTCTGCGCCAGGTCGCGCGCGCGGGCGCCGCGGGTCAGGTGGTAATCGTCGTCGACTTCTTCCTGCGGCAGCATCAGCGTGACGTGGGAAAAACAGCGCGTCGCGGCGCGGCCGCGGTGTTCGCGCGGAGTGCGCTCGAGCAGGTCGCGCAGCAGCGGGCGGCGCGAAAACAGCGCCAGCCCCGGCGCCTGCCAGATCGCCTCGGCATTGAACACATCGGACACCCGGCCTAGGACTTCGTGCTGGACATAGATCGGCATGATTCATTCTCCTCTAAAGATAAAGCGCTCACCGCATTGAGAGCTAGCAGGGGGCACAGGAAAAACAGCAGGTGGCTGCCGCCGGCGGACAGGAAACTCATCGGCTGGCCCATGATCGGGAAGATCGCCAGGTTGGTGCCCCAGGACAGCAGGAAGTGGCCGAATACAAAGGCGGCGCCGCCGCAAATGGCGAAATAGCGAAAGCGTCCCAGCCAGGCCTGGCGGAAATCGCCGGCCGCGCCGGCGGCGGCATAGGCGCGCAGCGCGGCCAGGACCAGGCCGACGGCGAAGGCCGCCTGCACGGCCCACAGCAGCAGCGCGCCCACCAGGCCATGGCGGTAGAGGAAAAACGCCGGCGCGAAATCGTCTTGCACGGCGGGGATGCGCAGCACTCCGCCGGCCGGCTGGCCCAGCGTGGCCAGGCCCAGCGCATGGTCGGCGCCCCACCAGCCGCCGTCGCTGATGGCGCGCGCGCCCAGCAGCAATTGCTGGCCGGTGTGCGGATGCTCGGCCGGGTCCAGCCAGACCAGGAAGCGGTCGGCGTAGAAGCCCCACTGGATCAAGTCGTCGGTGCCGACCCAGCGCAGGTAGACGATGGCGCCGACCGCGGCCAGCACCAGGCAGCCGAGGGCGGCGGCCAGCAGGCGGTTGTCCACCGCCAGCGCGTAGGCGAAGGCCATCGCCGTGCTCCACACCAGCAGCAGGATCAGCGGCGAATAATCGTCGACCTGGACCAGCGCCAGGCCGGTCAGGGCGAGGAACAGCAGCACCGGCGCGATCACGTGCAGCC
>DASYLQ010000323.1:0-3382 GCA_036009485.1 Janthinobacterium sp. | reverse complement strand
CGGGCCGGACGTCCGGGCGGGTGTTTTTCAGGTCAGCGGGGTGCATCGGAGGTATCCAGTGTGGGTAAATGCCAGAAATCGTAAAAGTTGAACCATTCCAGCGGCGCGCGCCGGCAAAAATGTTCGAGCCGCGCCGCGTAGGCGCCGGCCAGCCCGGCCAGCGCGGCGTCGCGGCCCTGGCGCGGCAGGCGCACGGACTCGCGGAAAAGTTCGAAGTGGACTTCGCAGCGGGCGCCGCGGCGCTGCGAAAAAATCAGCCAGACCGGGCATTGCAGGACGCTGGCCAGCACATACGGCCCGACCGGGAAGGCGGCCCGCGCGCCGAAAAACTGCGCCACCGCCACGCGCGGATTCGGCGCCACCGGGATGCGGTCGCCGGCGATGACGACGAACTCGCCGCGGCCGATTTTCTCGGCCAGCGCGATCGCCGTCGCCGGCGACATCTCCGTCACCTGCAGCAGGTCGAGCTGGCTGTCCGGATTGAGGCGCGCCAGCATGCGGTTGAAGGCTTGCGCGTGTTTGGTATGCACCAGCACCGTCAGGCGCACGTCGCGGCGCCGGCGCGCCAGTACGCGGCACAGTTCCAGGTTGCCCAGGTGGGCGCAGATCAGCAAGCCGCCGCGCCCCGCGGCGATGCCGCGCTCGATGGCCTCGGCGCCGTAAAAGTCGACCGTGTCCAGCTTGAACAAGCCGCCCCACAAGAGCATCTTGTCGAGGATGCCCTCGCCGAAGGCGGCGAAGTGGCGCAGCACGCCGCCGGCCGGCCGGCCCATGGCCCGGCCGGCGCGGCGCAGGTAATCGGCCGAGGCGCGGCGCGCCCGCGGCTGGGCCAGCAGATACCAGCACAGCACCGGATACAGGACGAGGCGGAACGGCCAGCGGCCAAAGACGCGGCAGATCCAGAACAGCAGACGCATGCCGGCGACGAAACTGGCTTCGTTGATCGAGGCCCAGTGGCGCGGCGCGGCCGGGGATGCGCTCATCGCCGGCTCCAGGTGCGCAGCAGCAGCCGCGGCGCGCGCCGCAGCATGCCGAAAAACAGCTGCGTGTGCATGCGTGTGATCAGCAGGTTGTCGCGCCACAGCCGGAAATGCGAGACGCCGCCGGCCGGGTAGCCGACCCGCGTCGGCAGGTTGATCACCTCCAGGCCTTCCCAGTACAGCCGGACCAGGATGTCGGTGTCGAAGTTCATGCGCCGGCCCAGCGCGCGGCGGCGCGCCAGCGCCAGCATCGGCGCCAGCGGATACACGCGCAAGCCGCACATGGAATCGCGGATCTGCAGCGACAGCGTATTGATCCAGACCCAGACATGGGTGGCGTAGCGGCCATACAGGCGCGCCGCCGGCACCGACGCATCGTACAGCGGGCAGCCGACCACCAGCGCCGCCGGGCTGGCCGCCGCCAGCGCCAGGAAACGCGGCACGTCGGCGCTGTCGTGCTGGCCGTCGGCGTCGATCTGCAGGATGTGGCTGTAACCCATCTGGCTGGCGCGCAGGGCGCCGCTGATCACCGCCGCGCCCTTGCCCTGGTTCCGCGCGTGGCGCACCAGCGTGATGCGCTCCGGCTGGGCCAGCGCCAGCGCATCCAGCACCGCCGCGCAAGAAGCCGCGCTGCCGTCGTCGACCAGGATGCAATGCACCTGATGGCGCAGCAAGGCCGCGGCGACGGCGCCGACCGCCTGCCCGTGGTTGTAGACCGGGACCACAATACAAGGCCTGAACTGCGAAGGCTTGAACTGCGAAGGCGCGAACCGCGGCGGCGACGGGCGCATGGATGGATCAGGCACCGTTTTCCCCCGCGCGCCCGAAGCGCAGCAATGAGTGGCAATAGCCGATGCCGTCGCGCGCCGTCAGCAATTCCAGGCCGGCCGCTTCGGCCAGGCGGATGTAGTCGCCGCTCTCGTAAATCTTGCTGTTGCCGCTGGCCATGGCCGTGAAATACGGCGAGGTGTTGATCAGGCAGTAGGCCGCGATATCGTAGCGCTGGCGGTCCCAGAAGGTGTCCATCACCAGCACCTGTCCGCGCGGCGCCAGCGCGGCCGCGACGCGGCGCAGGATGGCGGCGATGGCCGCTTCGCTGAAGCAACTCAGGAATTGGCTCATCCAGATCACGTCCATGCCGCCCTCCAGCGCCGCATCCGGATCGAGCAGGTCGGTCGCGTACAGGCGCGCGCGCGAGCGCACGCCGGCCGCCTGCAGCGCGCGGTCGGCCGTCTCCAGCTGGCGGCCCAGGTCGACCAGGTGCAGCTGCACGCCGGGATGATAGGCCAGCGCGGCGCAACTGAACTTGCCGGTATTGGCGCCGATATCCATCAGCCGGCGCGGCGCGGTGGCGAAGACGTCGGGCAGGATGGCCGGGAAGGAAGTGTCGGAATAATGGTGGTCGAAGGCGAACCAGCTGCTTTTGGCCGGCTCCGGCAATGCCGACATGCCCTGGTACAGCGTGGGCCAGTCGCCCAGCGCGCGCAGGCCGAGCGGCTGCTCCAGGTCGAGCGAGCGGTCGAGGTCGAACAAGCCCTGGTAGCAGACGTCGTGGTTGAAATCCAGGTTGACCTGGGTGATCCTGTCGGTCAGGACGCAATGGCCGGTCTTGTCGAGCACGTAGCGGCCGCCGCGCAGGTAGACCACCCCGGCCGACAGGCAGGATTCCAGCACGACCTTGACGACGTATTCCGACCAGCGGCCATCGGCGGCCAGGCCGGCCACGTCCATGCCGGATTCGCCGGCCTCCGACAGCGCCAGCAGCAGGCCGCGCTTCCAGGCATAGCGCACGCACTGGAACACGACCGGGCCGAAGGCGATCTTTTGCGCCTCGAAGCGGGCGGCAAAGGCGCTCTGGCGCGGCGGCGAAAACGTCTTGTCTAACATGGCTGGCCTGTCGGTGATGAAGCATGGGCGGCGCCGCCACCGAACAGCGCGCGGCCGCTGGCGTGCTGGCCGGCGGCGGAAAAATAACGGAAATGCAGGCTGCCCCTGGCTTCGTCGAAAGCCAGCTCCAGGCGCACCGGGAGCTCGGCCACGATCACTTGCTGGAACTTGAGCGCATGCAGGGCGCGAAAGCGCGGCGGCAGGTCAAAATACTCGCGGCCGCGGGCGATCGCCCAGTCCACCTGCACCACGCCGGGAAGGATGGGCGCGCCGGGGAAATGGCCGTCGAAATAAAACAGCTTTGCCGGCGCCGACAATTCCAGCAGCACCCGTTGCGCCTCGCGTTCCAGCAGGCGCAGTTCGGGCAGCAGCACGCGGGGCGGCGGCTGCAGCGGCGGCCGTTCCAGCAGCGCCAGCAACTGCGCCTGGGTCGTCTTGCCCTGGGCGTTGAGCGGCATCTGTTCCAGGTAGCGCCAGCGCCGCGGCAGGCCGGCCGGATCGACCGCGCCGTCCAG